>CALDUB010000127.1 GCA_937923465.1 uncultured Saprospiraceae bacterium | reverse complement strand
CAACAAAAGTGCTACCAATGCAGTAAAGAAAATAATCGCGATAACACGCGCCTTCTTTTCGTTCTTTAACTCGGCTAAACTTGCTGTGATTTGCATATTCTTTTAGTTGTTAATTGGAAGTTGTTAGGCTGCCTTGCCAGTATATACTGGTTAGACGAAATTCATACCACTTTTGGTGGACATTTGTTGTGATTTTAAATAGAAATTAACGTTTCACAAAGTCAGAGCAGTCGTATTTCTTACCTCGTAATTAGTACTTCTTATCACTTCTCTACCGCCAATATTCCGTCAATATTTAATCGCATTGCCATGTCCATAATTGTCACAACATCCTCTGTTTTCGCACCTGACTTGGGCGAAATTGTCATTTTATACTTACCACTCCTTTTACGGCGTGCGTTTTTCCTCAACTGACTTTCTAAGTTCAATTTACCCATGCGCGTACCGTTGTAGAAGAAATTTCCACGGCTGTCAATACTAACATCATCTGTTTTAGAGTCTGCGGTTACAGTACTATTGCTGTTGCCTGGCATCTTTAAGTTTAATGCGTTTGGCGCAACAACAGATGAAGTCAACATGAAAAATATAAGAAGCAAAAAGATAATATCCGTCAATGACGACATATTAAACTCTGCATTTGGTTTTTGCCTTTTCTTTAAACCCATCTTTTTTTTGGTTGACGGTTGACGGTTGACGGTTGACGGTCTAAGAGCGTCTTGTGCCTATCGTTTCCCAGAATAATATTTTTACATCTTGGTCTTACTAACCAATAACATAATAACTAATAATCAATTAAGATTTCACTGGCTGCGTAGCAAGAATTGCTTTTGCTTTCAAACGAGCAGCAGCTTCCATGACATCCTTTACTTTTGAGAAAGGGACGCCCTTTTCTGCTACTATTGTTACCGTAAAGTCTTTTGGATTATCATTCTCGGCTTTGTGTATTCTCAATCCTTGATACATTGCTGCAGCAGTTATATCAGTATTGTTTAGTGTCATTTCGCCACTCTTACGAATTTGCACAACGACGCTTGTTGCTGCTACAGTTTGACTGTCAGACTCTGGTAACTCGTACGGGTCGATTTGTACCAAGTTAGAAGTCAACATGAAGAAAATCAAGAGCAAGAAGATAATATCCGTCAATGACGACATATTAAATTCTGCATTTGGCTTATTGCGTTTTTTCAGTCCCATGTTTTACGGTTGACGGTTGACGGTTGACGGTTGACGGTCTGAGAGCGACTTATTTGGCGCATTGCACTTATTTATTCCTCTCAAAAAATCATTTGTAACCTAACCGTGACGAAAGAAATTTATTAAAAAAGTCTAACAAAAATTGAGAATTAAAAAGTAAAAATCAGTAAACCCAACTTTACAACCTTTAAAACTCTACAACCCTTACAACCTTTTTTACGCTCCTGGCTCTTGCAATAAATCCATGAATTCAGTCGTCGTTCTTTCCATTTTAAAGACAACTTTCTCCACTTTTGCTACCAAAAAATTGTAACCGACAAAAGCAATGATACCAATCAAAAGACCGAATGCTGTCGTCAATAAGGCTTGGTAAATACCACCTGCCAATACGGTTGGTGTTACGTTATCTGCTGTTGACATTTCAAAGAACGCCTGAATCATACCTGTCACCGTACCAAAGAAACCAATCATCGGCGCTGCACCAGAGATAGATGCCAAAGTAGACAAATTCTTCTCTAATTTGAAAACCTCTAAGTTACCTACGTTTTCGATAGCTGCATCGATATCACGCAATGGCTTACCAATACGCATCAAACCTTTCTCAACCATGCGAGACATTGGGCTATCCGTATTTTGACACAAAGCACGTGCCGCAGAAATATTACCAGCACCTACGTTAGCGCGGATATTATTCATAAAGTTTTCGTCGATTTTCGTCGCACGAGAGATATTAAAGTAGCGTTCAGCAAAGATGTAAACTGCCAAAACAGCCAATATCATCAAGGTCGCAACGATAGCAATACTTAAAAAGCCACCTTCTGCGATGATACCGAATAAATTAAGACCTACTTCTTCGACTTCTGCGTCTTCAAGGTCTACTGTTTGGAATAAGAAAAGGAAATCCGTTAACATAAATTTGGAT
Source organism: uncultured Saprospiraceae bacterium (assembly GCA_937923465.1). GTDB lineage: Bacteria > Bacteroidota > Bacteroidia > Chitinophagales > Saprospiraceae > JAHDCG01. The sequence continues at coordinate 4,669 of CALDUB010000127.1, read as the reverse complement.
TGTTGTGAGCATGACGCATTTTGAAGTGAAAATTAAAATGAAAAATTCGCATTTCAACTTTAGTTATCACCAAAACTTGTCTTTACTTGATTTAGTTTAGTTTTGTCTGTATGAAAAAACGGCAGGTAGAAACAGATGTTTCTATGAAAGAGAATTATTATTTTCAAAGGAGTAATTTTCCTCGTTCAAAATCTATAATTCAAAATTCAAAATTAGTTTTCTCATTAAAATCGTAGCCCATTTGCCACTCTATGCGACTATAAACGATACTACAGGCTGCAAATTATCAAAGTAAGGGGAAAATGTTAAAAAAAATGAAGAAAATTATCTGAGTAGAGCTATTTTTCTTACTTATTTCGACAATTTTGTCTTTATAGTCACCATATTATGAGATATTCTTCAAACTCGTAATGAATTAATTATCACTACATTAGGTCTCGAAGAGACAAGTAAATATTCATGGACATAATCGCAACAACCGCTAACGAAAGAATGCGTAGGGCGGTTCCATTATCTCTACGAATTTTTGCTGCTTTGGCTTCTGCTTCGAAACTATTGAATTTTATTCGCCCGATAACAAATAAATACAGATAAATGCCTGCGCAAAAGAAAGCGACTTCGAATAATAACCCCATATATTGATACATAGCTTTTTTTTAATGTTTAGACTTGTTAAATACAAACATAGCCTTTCATTAGTAAAACAACAAGAAATGGGAAAGTTTTGACTTGATTCTGCTTTTTGCTAAGTTTGGCTTCCTATTTTTGCGCCTACCGTATCCCGAAACTCCCGTTTTGGACTGCTCTTGACTTTCCGAAACGGGAGTTTCGGGATACGATATGGAGACCGAAACAGGAGTTTCGGGATACGGTATATGAAAAAATAAAAATGAGAATACTTCAGCTGTGCAAAAAATTCCCCTACCCTCTCAATGACGGGGAATCTATTGCTGTCACAAATTTGAGTAAAGCACTAGCTGAGCTGGGCTGTGATGTGACGCTTTTGTCCATGAATACCAGCAAGCATTATTTTGACCCACGCGACTTGCCCGCAGATTATAATCATTATAAAGCGATGCACTTTGTTGATGTTAATAACCACTTGCGGATAAAAGACGCTTTTCTCAATTTATTCTCTTCTGAAAGTTATCATGTTACGCGATTTGTTAATCCTGATTTTGAGGCAACTTTAGTTAAATTATTGACTAATAATACTTACGATATTATCCATATCGAAACCTGTATTCTCGCACCTTATATCTCGACTATTCGTCAGCATACTACAGCGACTATCGCCATGCGCGCGCACAATGTAGAGCATGAAATATGGCAACGCATTGCTGATAATACACCGTTCTTACCTAAGCGTGTTTATTTAACAAATGCGGCGAAAAAATTACGCAACTTTGAAGTGAGTTCTCTTGCAAATTATGACATCCTAGTGCCTATTACTTATCGTGACGAGCAGATATTTAAAGACTTAGGATATAAAGGCAAAAGCGTTGTAACGCCCATAGGTATTGACGGTCGCGACTATAAAGCAGAATGGAAAAGCTATGAAAAGCCTATTTCTCTTTCGTTTATTGGCACTTTAGATTGGATGCCAAATCAGGAAGGTTTGCTCTGGTTTTTAGATAATGTCTGGCCGACTTTAAATCAGAAATATCCGACCTTAGAATTCTTTATCGCAGGTAGAAGTGCGCCAAAGAAATTATTGGAAATGCAAATTCCAAATGTCACAGTACATGGAGAAGTCGAGAGCGCTAGGGAATTTATTAATCGTCATAGTGTAATGATTGTGCCTTTGCTTTCTGGTAGCGGAATGCGTGCGAAAATATTAGAAGGGATGGCTTTGGGAAAAGTTGTTTTGACTACGGCTGTTGGTGTGGAAGGTATTGAAGCAAAAAATAGACAAGAGATATTGATTGCTGATACTCCTGAAGAGTTTGTTAAACAGATTGATTGGTGTTTTGAGCATAAAAGTGTACTGCGTCAAATGGGTAAAGAAGCCCAAGAATTGATAGGTCAGGAGTATGATAATTTGAATGTGGCGAAGCGTTTGTTGAGGGTTTATGAGGAGGAGAAAGATATCAGGAATCAGGGGTCAGGAGTCAGGTTGTCTTGATGATTTCTTTTTTATTTATGATTTTTATTTTAAATGAGAAAAACTACAAAATAATGGATAGGTCAAATAAACTAACACCAATCATCAAAAGCTTAAAAGATACCTTCAACGGCGACGCATGGCATGGTCCAAATCTTCAAGAAATATTAAAAGACATCACCGCTGAACAATCTCTACATAAAATCGGCAACAGTCACAACATCGCAGAGTTAGTGCATCACATCTACGCGTGGCGTTTTTACGTCATTCAACATCTAGAAAATAAAAACGATTATGAAGTGCCAGATGACTTTAATTTTATAAAAATAGAGACTATAAACGATAATCATTGGAATGAGCTAAAATCTCAACTCACTGAAAGTCAAATTATTATATTGAAATACTTAGAAGCTTCGGACGATACACTTTTAGATAAAATTGTCGGCGGTAGAGAATTCAACTATGCAAAACTATTGCATGGACTTATTCATCACGATGTATATCATGCAGGACAAATTAGACTATTGGCGGTGTCTTTTTAAAGTCAAAATAAAGCTATCAATTTCTGATTCCTTTATGATTTATCGTACTTTTACAGCCGAACAATCAATCAACAATAAATCATCCAACTTATGCGCGTATTTCTCGACAATGCAGCCACGACTCCTCTTGATAAAGATGTCATCGAAGCCATGACAAGTGCGATGCACAACCTATCTGGTAATCCTTCTTCTATCCACAAAGAAGGTCGTACTGCCCGTAGTGCCATTGAAGAGTCGCGTAAGATTGTTGCCAATACTATTGATGCGTCTATTGGTGAGATATTTTTCACTTCTGGTGGGACAGAAAGCAATAATATGGCTTTGAAATGCGCCGTTCGTGATTTAGGTGTTACGCGTATTATTTCTGAAAAGCTGGAGCATCATGCTGTGTTGCATACTTTAGACTGCTTAGAAAAGCACAATGGAGTCGAAGTTGTTTATTTAAATATTGACAATCGTGGTGTGATTGATTTGGCACATTTGGAGTCTTTATTAGCAGATAATGACACGAAAACCTTGGTGTCTGTGATGCATTCTAATAATGAGATTGGGACATTAAATGATGTTCAGCGCATATCTGAAATATGTGATGCAAACGGTGCGTTTTTTCACACCGATATGGTACAGACAATGGGTTATTTTCCTATTAATGTATCGAAAATGAAAGTTTCTTTTGTCTCTGGTTCTGCTCATAAATTTTATGGACCCAAAGGCATAGGTTTTATCTATATCAATGGCGATAATATCGTCAAGCCTTTCATCGACGGTGGTGCTCAGGAACGTAACATGCGCGGAGGTACTGAAAATGTTTATGGTATCATTGGCTTAGGAAAAGCATTAGAAAAAGCTGTTGCCAATATGGACGAAAGACGTGCTCACATTGAGTCTATCCGTTCTTATTTAATGACTCAATTGTCCGAAACTTTTGAGGATATTAAGTTTAATGGTGACCAAGACAATTATCACTATAAGGTCTTATCGGTTTCTTTTCCGCCTTCACCGAAATCAGACATGTTACTTTTCAATTTAGATATCTCGGGTATTAGTGCTTCGGGCGGTTCTGCTTGTAGTTCGGGTATTGATGTTGGTTCTCATGTTTTAGTAGGCATTAATCAACCTGAAGATAGAGTGACTATTCGCTTTTCGTTTTCTTATCATAATACTGTGGAGGAGTTGGACTTTTTGATTGAGAAGTTGAAGAAGGTTGTGGCGTTGAAGGAATTGGTTACTGGTTAATAGTTATTGGTTATTGGTTATTGGTTATTGGTTATTGGTTATTGGTTATTTTAGCAAAAGCGATATTATATACCAAATTTTAGCTATGTTTGTTTTGAATTATTTGGTACTATTCGATAATTCAAAACAAACCGACTACCCAATAAACAAAACTACACACAATGGCTTATTTAGATTTTTATGATTTAGAAGTTTATAAAAAGTGCAGAAATTTTAGAAAAGAATGCTCCTCTATTGTCAAAACAAACTTTCCTAAAGACGAAAAATATTTACTGACTTCCCAGTTTAAAGATGCCTCACGTTCCATAACTGCAAACATAGCAGAAGGTCATGGACGAGGTTATTACCAAGATAATTTACGATTTTGTAGAATTTCCCGTGGTTCATTAAAAGAGTGTTTAGACCATCTAATCACCGCTTTTGATGACGACTACATTACACGCGAAAAACTCAAAGAAATGAAAACCAGCTATTCCTGCTGTCTCAAATCTTTAAATTCCTACATGAAAATGATAAAGGATAGGAAGAAAGGGGATTATTAGTTACTGGTTATTTAGTTACTGGTTATTGGTTATTCTGCAAATAGTTTTTTTTTGGGAAACACTTGAGTGAACATTCCCTCCAGTCAAACGAAATACACAAAAAAGCAAAAGCCCCAACTCAATAACCAATAATTAATAACCAATAACAAACAAAAAACAACTCCACAATCCAACGAAACATACAAAAAAGCAAAAACCCCAACCCAATAACCAATAATTAATAACCAGTAACCAGCAAAAACCTG
>CALDUB010000126.1 GCA_937923465.1 uncultured Saprospiraceae bacterium | reverse complement strand
ATGTCAAAAGAACAAGTAAGAGCGGCAAGTATTCTATGCAATCTCGAATTGAAAGCTACTGGCTTCGCCAGGTTAGGGATTTAGAAAATAATAAACTACGCATCTGACTTGCTCTTTTTCCTTTTAACTGCGTTGTTCATCAGTCAAAGTATCAACAATTATCCCTCTTCACGCCTTATTAAAAGAAAAAATAGCGGCGTCATTTTGCGTAGTTTATCAATTTCCAAGTCCCTTACTTTATAATTCTGGTTCTTTGTTATCGTGTCAACAAAACATCCGTGCGATACAACTCCCCTTCTCTTCTTGACCTAAATCTAAAATCAATAAAAGCCGTGTAAATACCATTACTAACAGGCTTGTTATTGTATGTACCATCCCAAGACTCATCTGGATTTGAAGTTTGAAAGACTTTATTTCCCCAACGGTCAAATACAATAAAACTATATTCACTTATCAGACAAGGTGTGAGGATTTTTAATTTATCATTGATGCCGTCAAAGTCTGGCGTAAAAGCATTAGGAAAGAAAAAATCACATTCAATACAATCGAAAATTTGCTCTTCGATGACGACTTCGTCCTCCTGCTGGCAGTCATCAACCATTACAGAGACAGAATAAGTTCCTGGCTCTTCTACCGTAAATTGTGACTCCGTAGAACCATCTTGCCATAAGTAAGTCGCATCGGTAAATCGCGCGTCTAAAACCAGAGTTTCACCAAAACATAAATCAGTGTCTTCTCCCAATACATCCACAGGAAAATTAATAAAATCAATATTTACAGCGCCATTTCCTACACACCCCTCTCGCGATACCGTAACCGCATATTCTCCAGCATCACTTACAGTAAAAGTAGATTCAGCTGAGCCGTCTTGCCATAGGTAAGTTGCGTTAGTAGAGGTCGCATCCAAAATTGTTACATCTCCCTCGCATAGAGTTCTGTTTTCGCCAAAGTCTATCTCAGGAAAAGAAATAACCTCCACATCAATAGTATCATAATGGGTACATCCGCGTAAACTTACTTGTACATCATAAATTCCCGTTTCGGTCACCGTAAAAGTAGCAGCAGTACTACTGTCTTGCCATAAATATTCTGTGTCTTCATCTTCGAATGCTGCATCTAATAGAAGTATTTCCCCTTCACAAAAAAGAACATCTTCGCCTATCTCTATTGTCGGTTGAATATCATTAAGCACTTGAATTTCTTTGTAAAAAATAGTGTCACGCACCCGCACTTCTACCTCATAGATACCTTCCGTCATCGCCGTGAAAGTCGCATCAGTAGAACCGTCTTCCCAAACATAAGAAGCAAATTCACGCGTTTCATCTAATACCACAGAGTCTCCCGAACAGATATAGGTAGTGTCTGTCACATAGACAGGAATAGGTACTTTTATCAAAATGTCATCAACAAACATGTACTGATAAGAAGATATTTTGGCAGCACTTACCGCTATATAGTTAATTTGCTCGGGGCTGTTGATGTAGCCATAATGTAAAAACCAGTCATTTCCAGAAACCTGTTCTGATTTGAATAAAGAAATTGCTTCTGGCAAATTTGTCGGATGTGTATTATAGTTAGGAACAGAAGGAATATAAGGAAAACCTGTCACTTCAATCCGCGCAGATGCAGTATTCCGAGAATACAATTCGATGTAATAAGTAGAATCTGCAATGATTGGATTAGCAGAAATATCTTGTCCAAAAGCTTCTGAGTCATTATCACTATTACCATAGGTTGTAAAACCCGCAAAACCATCGCCCATATGTGGATTTCCGCTATTACCGATATTAAGATAGTCCGAATTAGGAATAAAGTCCTCCCACGCAACGGCATAATTCATCAAAGCCAAACTAAAAGGCATTTGGTCAAAACTTTCAAAATCACCATTAACCAATAGGTTTTGCCCATTAACAGTTGGTACTGATAAAAAGTATAAAAAAGAAAAAATCAATAAAAATCTCATTCGTAGCATCATAGAACAGGTGATTTAGGACTTAAGAAGCAATGAAAGAATAGCTATACAATAAATGGAAATAGTAGAATGATTGATTTGTTTAAGAAATAGCGTAGAATATATGACGTTCTCGTGCCAAAATTAGCTCAATTACTTTGAAACCTCAAAAACAAATCAAGTAATTGAGATATTAAGTCGTCAAGATTACGCCTTCTATAAAATTAATTTATTAAAAAATGGAATAAATATTATAATATTTAAAATATATCGTAACCATTTTAAAACCTTCGCGTTTTACTTTCAAAACACATATTAAAAAATTAATATGTATAGTTCATTGACATTCCGCCAACCGGTAAAAATAAAAGTTCAGACTTAATCCATCTGAACAAAAAATTATATTGAACAAACACAATTTTTTTCTATTTCTCAAAATGAATTCTAAAAGTGTGAGATAACTTTTTTAGTTATCAAAAATTCACTTCGTTAATGTCTTACATTCTTACACATCAGTACTTACACACATTTTTAATTAATTTTTTCTAAATCTCTCTTTTTTTAAAACACAAAAGTCACTTAAAAGCAGTTTGACGAAACACTAGTCTGCTACTTTGTAAGGACAGCATTAACAAATTATAATCTTATGAAAAAAACGAATTTTACCTTCGTCAAAAATTTCCTATGGACAGCTATGTCCCTAATGACCGTTTTTATGGTCAATACTGTACAAGCTCAATCTTGTACTCTGGCATGTAACGATGCCGTAAACATTTCTGTTTCTGCAACTCCAGCTAATCCAAACAGCTGCGATGTTGAAATCAGTGCAGATATGATTTTAGAAAATTATGAAGATGCATTATTAAACTGCGTAGCAGCCGATGCAGATTTCACTCTTACCTTGTCAAGTGGTCCTTTAGAATTAGCTTCTGGTCCAAGTGCATTAACTGTAGCAGGTTCTGATTACAGTTTAAATCAATCTTATACTATTCGTGTTGAAGGTGGCGGAAATGCTTGTTGGGGAACAGTTGTTATCGAAGATAAAGCTGCACCAACTATTTCAGTTTGTGATGACGAAACTATCAACTGTACTCAAAGTGTCGATATCGTAACTTTGCCAACGGCAGAAGACAACTGTACTGGTGCTACTATTCAGTTGATTGACGAAAGTACAAACGATGCTGACCAATGTGGTGCAGGTGTAGTTATTACACGTACTTATGTTGCAATTGACGGTCAAGGTAATACTTCTGAACCATGTGTACAGCAAATCACAATCGAACGCGTACAAGGTGTTGACTTCCCAGAAGATATCGCTTGGTACTGTTCTACCTATGGAAATAACAACAATATTACTGACGCTACAGCATTGACATGTACTGGCTATGTCGTTAATCCAGCTTTGGGTAATGTATTAGACGCTACAGCAGAGACTGGCGCTTGTTTAGCTTCTACAGGTTCAGGTGCACCAAGCATCGCAGCAGGTTTATACTGTAACTATGCAACAAGCAGCAGTGACGATGTATTGACTATCTGCGAAGGAGCAGACAATACTTTCAAAATTATTCGTACTTGGACAGTCTTAGACTGGTGTTCTAACAGCGTTATTAACTTTAACGATGTAAACATGAACGGCGTACAAGATGCAGGTGAAGAAGATAACATCCAGATTATCAAAGTTATTGACAATGTAGCACCTTCTATCACTTTAGCTGCAACAGCTAACTTAGAATTAAGTGCAAGTCAACCAGCTACAGCGACTCAAGCTTGTAGTTCTCGTTCTTTCTTACCAACACCAACTGTTGTAGATGCGTGTGGTACTGCAACTCTTCAAGTATTTACTACTATCGGACAAGCGAGTCTAGTAGGTGGTAGCTACCAAATTCCTGCTCCAGGTTTAGGTATTGGAGACCACGTGATTACTTACGTAGCAACAGATGCATGTGGTAACTCTGACGAAATAGAAGTAACAGTTACTGTTGCTGATGATGTTTCTCCAACTCCAGTTTGTGATGAAATTACTCAAGTTTCTATCGGCGCTAATGGTGTTGCAACTGTATTAGCAGCAACTTTTGATGACGGTTCTAATGACAACTGTGGTATCGAATCTATGGCTGTACGTCGTATGACAGATGCTTGTAGCATTTCAGGAAACACATCTTTTGGTCCAAGTGTAGACTTCTGCTGTAATGATATCGGAACAGAAGTAGTAGTTGCTTTCCAAGTAACTGACTTTTTTGGTAATACAAACCAATGTATGGTAAATGTATTAGTAGAAGATAACCTTGCTCCATTTAGAGTTGAAAATGTGACAGACTCCTCTATCGCTTGTGAAAACTACTTTACTAATTTTGCTCCAGCATTAGATGTTGCTGAAGCGAATGGTGACACAAACCCAGCAGTATTAGTAAATACTTTTGGTGATGTTACTTATGATGACAACTGTGCAGCTGTCGTAACAACTTCTTGGTCGCGCGATGTTAACTCTTGTGGTGTAGGAACGATTACTCGTTCTTGGTCTGTTACTGATGCAAATGGAAATGTTGGACAATCTTCTTCTCAAACAATTGATGTTTCACACACAAACGACTGGAATATTCGTTTCCCAGCTGATGTAAGTTTTGTTTGTACTCCTGATATGGACGAATTAGACGGTCAAAACTTGGGCGAACCAACAATCTTTGATGATGACTGTGAGTTAATTGCAGTTTCTGTAGAAAGCGTAGTTTACAACACTGTTCCTGATGCTTGTTACCGTGTGTTACGCACATTCACTGCTATCAACTGGTGTGTATATGACGGAGACAATCAAAATGATGATGTAGTTATAGGTACACGTCGTTTCAGAGACGGAGGTGACGGTATTGTTACTTACCAACAAGATGTAATCGTAACAGATGATGTTGCGCCAGTTATCACTAACCCTGGTACACAAACTTATGTTATCAACGGTTTGACTGATGCTGACGGCGACTGTGACCGCAACATCGAATTGCCTACAATAGTAGTTAACGACTGTTCTGAAACAGTAACAACGACTCAATCACTTTCGGGTGTTACTGGTACAAGTTTCAACAATGTTGGTCCTGGTACTTATACTGTAACAGTTTCTTCTATGGACAACTGTGGCAACCAATCAACTATCGAGTACTCTATCGTAGTACGTGACGACAAAGCTCCAACTCCTTACTGTGTAGGAGGTTTGGTAGCAGAACTAATGGCAGTAGATACAGACGGTGACGGTGTTTCTGACGCAGGTATGTTAGAATTATGGGCATCTGATTTTGATGCAGGTTCTTTTGACAACTGTACAGCTCAAGGTGATTTGACTTTGACAGCAAATATTGGTGAAGACAACTTTGATACTTCTACTACTAATATCGACTTTACTTGTGCAACTGCAGGTATCCAAAATGTATACTTATACATCCAAGATGAAGCAGGAAATGTTGATTACTGTTTGACTACAATCAATATCGAAAGCGTACAAAACGTATGTATTGACGATGAAAACGAAAGTCCAGAAATCGCAGGTGCAATCCACACAGAAAACAATGCAGCTATCAACGGTGCAATGGTTGAAGTGAACGGAGGTATGGTTTCTACTGACGAAACAGGTGCTTTTACTTTGACTGTTGAAGCAGGTACTGACGTAACTGTTGCGCCTTCTTATGATACAGCAGCAGCAGATGCAGGTGTAACTACTTTTGACCTTTTACAAATCCGCAAGCACATTTTGTCTACAGAGTTATTGACTTCTCCTTACAAAATGATTGCAGCAGATGCTAACAACAATGGTAGTATCACAGCAGCTGATTTAGTTGTTATTCGCACAGTTGTATTAGGCTTGAGCCAGTCTTTCGCTAATAATACAAACTGGATATTTGTTGATGCAGCTTACGAATTTCCTACTAACTGGACTTTGACTGACGGCTACCCTGCTGTTATCAATATCAACAATATCGAAGCAAATGCTACTGTAGATTTCATGGCTGTAAAAGTTGGTGATGTTAACGATAGCTGGGACGGTTTGATGAACGGTGCTGACGAAAGAGGTGCAAGTACATTGATTATCAATGCAAACGACGCAACTTTGAGTGCAGGTCAAGAATACACAGTAGAGTTCACAGCAAATGATTTTGCAGCATTAGGTTACCAATTCACATTGAATTTCAACAACTTAGAAGTAAAAGAAATTGCAGGTAATGCTGAAAACTTCGGTGTTTTCAATAATGCAATTACTACTTCTTGGGCTGGCGAAAAAGTGGGTGACCAATTATTCGCAATCACTTTCAAAGCGACTGCTGATGTACAAATCAGTGAAGCATTGACTTTGACAAACAACATCACTACGGCAGAAGCTTACAACGCAAATGGCGAAGTAATGAATGTAGAATTGGAATTCAACAAAGCAGCTAACGGTTTCGCTCTTTACCAAAATACGCCTAACCCAATCGCTAATGGTTCAACAACTATCGGCTTTGACTTACCAACAGCAGCAGCAGCGACTGTAACGGTACGTGACGTAACGGGTAAAGTAGTAGCGGTAACAAACGGAGATTTCGTTAAAGGTTACAATACATTGGAAATCAACAACTTGAACGCAAGTGGCGTATTGACTTACACTTTAGAAAGTGCAGGTTTCACAGCGACTCGTAAGTTGGTGGTGCTTTAAGAAAGTTTTAGAGTTTTATAGTTTTATAGTTGTAAAGTTTCCGCTCTTACTTGTTCGCGGCAACTTTACAACTATCCAACTTTAAAATTTTTCAACTCTCAAAAAAACAGACTCTTTATTCCCCTTGATAGGGATGCGCTTTGTGAAGGAAGTATATTTATCGTCAAGTGGGAAGGAGTTTTTTAAATGAAAAACAAAACTAGAATGCAAATTAAGATTTGCAAATTTGAACACAACACTACTAAAGAAATAACGGAAATTAGAAAGCTAATTTCAACTTCCAAAGAATTTTTCCATGAACACCCTTTTTAATATTATTAAGCCGAAAGGCTACACAGCACATTGTCTTTTAAGAGCTTAATGATTATAATTTTAGAGCGCAGCTATTCCCAGCTGTGCTCTTTTTTTTGTGGGTATTTAAAATTCTGTTTAAATGTACTACTTCAAAGCCATCAACTCCTTCACCACCTTCCCCACTCCCGTACTCGCATTCTCCTCAATAACCACTAGATTTTTAGCCTCAGCCAATTCATGATTTATCGTCGGACGCGGGTCGATATAAAATATCGGCACAGAAGGCTGCGCATAAGCCGTCAAACTTGCCGCAGGATATACTTGCATCGAAGTCCCAACAATTAAAATAACATCGGCATTTCTAATTTCAGCAATAGCTTTATCCAACATCGGAACGGCTTCACCAAACCAGACAATATGGGGGCGTAATTGTGAGCCTTTCGGGCATTTATCTCCTAAGTTGATATCTTCCGTACAATCATAAACAATAGTATCGTCTATGCAACTCCGAGACTTACACAACTCACCGTGTAAATGAATTATCTGGCTACTGCCTGCGCGCTCATGCAAGTTGTCAACGTTTTGAGTAACGATGACTGTATTATATTTTGCTTCTAGTTCCTTTAGCGAAAAATGTCCTGCATTCGGCTCTACTTCCTTCAATTGACGACGACGCTGGTTATAAAAATCTAAAACCATTTCTCTATCCTTTCGCCAACCTTCTGGCGAAGCCACAGACATGACATCGTGTCCTTCCCACAGTCCGTCCGCATCTCTAAAGGTTTTTATTCCACTTTCTGCACTGATACCTGCTCCTGTTAATATGACTACTTTTTTCTTGCTCATTCTTTATTGAGATTTTAGATTTTAGACTTTAGATGAATTGACAAATAAACTTGTGGTATATAATTGAACGCAGAGACGCAGAGTTTTTCTCGAGCGTAGCTTTCAGAGAACACTTGTACGAGAGGGCAGAGAGGGGAAAAAATGAGATTTTTTTACGTCTCCAAAATCAAGTACAGGTTTACATGTCAATTCATTTAGACGTTAGATTTGGTTCTATTTAAGGGGGTGTTTAGAAGCTATTTTGAAAGACTTAATTCATAACTTTTTAATGCCGCTAAGATAACTATTCTAACACACAAACCAATCTAACAAAACTCAAAACAAACATTCAACTAAAAAAATTCCCAGTCAGCAAAACTATACAACTCTACAACCTTTTACAACTCTACAACTTTCGCTACTCTTTACGCATTAATTTCACTCGCAATTCGACTCGTCTATTTTCAGATGCAGGATTATCATTTTGCACGGCACCTTCAGAACCTAAATAGATTCTATCTACTCTAACGCCACGTGATTGTAAATAGACTGCGACTTCACGTGCTCTTTTTTCAGAAAGCATCATATTGTAAGCATCCCCACCAGAAGCATCAGCAAAGCCGACAATATCGACTTCTTTTATGATACTCACACCGTCAAAACATTTACTTAGAAAATCATCTAGCTTTTGTCGATGATTCATTTCTATACCATACATATCGACTCCAAAATACAATTTTTCTTTAAATTCAAAACTCCGTAATTCTTCATCTCGTGCTTCTTGCGAAAGATTTAATAGGTGTTCTTCGGGTAGTAATTTTATGAGTAGTCGATAATTTGCTTTGTTATCGTGACGAGGGATAGTAAGTCTAGATTTAAAAGACCTAAAGCCTTCTTGTCTAATATTAAACTCCCACAAGTCGTCCGCAGGAACACAACGAAAGAAGTGTCCACGTTCATCGGTGTGAATAGGTAATCTGTCATTAAAAAACAACTTTGTAACGACAGGCAGTCCATAAATGCTGTCTACTACAATTCCCTCCACAAAAGTCATAGGATAAGTTGTCAATTGCTCTGGCAATTCAAAGTTATAAATATCCATTCCTCCAAAACCTGTCTCTCTATCTGACGAAAAATAGCCATTTTGACCGTCAGCCGTAAGGAAAAAACCAATTTCGCGGTAAGAAGAATTAACTGGTGTACCCAAGTTTATTGCTAAAGACCACTCCCCTTCATAACTCATGCGAGACATGAATATATCTTGCTCTCCAAGTCCAGGATGCCCGTTTGAAGAAAAATATAAAGCAGAGCCGTCATTGGTAATAAAAGGTGCTTCTTCGTCTTTTTCTGTGTTGATTTTGGGACCAAGATTTTCGGGTTTACCCCAGCGTCCGTCGGGTAGTTGACGACTCAACCAGATATCTGTACCGCCCATTCCACCTTCTCTATTACTCGCAAAATAAAGCATCGTGCCGTCACATGAAATACTTGCTTGCGACTCCCATTTACCTGAGTTCGCATAGCCTTTTAGTGGTTTACCTCCCGATAGAGTCAAATTTCTCAAGTCTGCCTGCCAGATATCACAAGTTCCTAAAACTTGGCGGCGGTCACAGGCTGTAAAATAGATTTTGCGCCCGTCACGTACGATTGAACTCATGCCCTCGTTTCCTGCTGAGTTAATTCCCGAACTGACCGAACTTCCGCGTTCAAAAACATCCTCTTTTTTTTCAGTCAAAAATAAGTTTTCATCCGCAAATTGGTCCTCTCTTGTCGTATAAAACAAATACCGTTGGTCATTCGTCAAAAAAGGAAAATATTCATCAGAAGGTGTATTGATATTATCTCCCAGATTAGATATTTCTCGGATATTCTGATAGCGAACCGAGTCCATTGCCACTTCACATGCTCTAATATGGTCAGGTAATTTTTTCGCGTATCCCTCTTCGATAGTGCGTTCTTTTGAACTTCTATATTGAAACTCCGCTTCGGGTGTCGGTACTATTTTTTTAAACTCTAAAAAGTTTTCCAACGCCTTTGCATAGTTCCCACTTTTAAACAATACCTCCGCATATTCGTAATACATCGTACGGGAATAATAAGGGTCTTGCTCCAAAATAGAACCATAAGCAATAGCCGCCTCAGAGTATTTCCCTGTAAGTTCATAACACACGCCTTTACCACGCAAAGCGGCCATAAATTCAGGCGCTGCATCCAAGGCTTTTTCAAAAGATTTTAAAGCTTTTTTATAATCACGTTGCAACAAATATTGCTCGCCAGACTGTACCAAATCAGATACTCTTTGAGAAGGAATAAACACAGTTTGGGCGGACAAAAACGTGGTAATAAATAAAAAAATAAGAACGGAAAAATGCTTCATGTGAATAGTAATCTGTTTTTGAAAAAAATGTAGGTTTTCCGTTTTGTTGACTTGTCGTTTTGTAAATTTGCCGCAAAGATGCGAAAAGCTTGGGATAAATTATTGTTTCTCCTCTTGAATTCGCTAATATAAACAACCATGAAAGATACCTATCAAACCTTATCCGCCCCTTCTGAGGGAGAATTTAAAGATAGAGGAAGTAAGTTTATCACTTATGCCTATCCTGCTTATTCTGAATCTGATTGGCAAGAATCATTAAATGAAGTTAAAAAAATGCATCCCAAAGCAAGGCATTTCTGCTATGCTTATCGTCTAGGTTTAACAGGTGACCAATATCGTGCGAATGATGATGGAGAACCCTCTGGCACTGCAGGAAAACCAATGTTAGGGCAGATAGATAGCTTTGATTTGACCAACGTTTTTGTGGTTTGTGTGCGCTATTTTGGTGGGACATTATTGGGTACTTCGGGTTTGATTAATGCGTATCGAGCAGCAACCAGAATTGCTTTTGAAGAAGGCGACATTATAGAAAGAACGGTCGAAGATATTTACCGTCTCACTTTTGATTATGCCTTGATGAGTAATGTCATGAATGCTGTTAAGAAGGAAAATTTGGAAATGGTTAAAAAGGATTTTGGAGCAGTAGGCAAACTTGACATTGCTATTCGTCAGAGTGAAATCGAGAGTAAATTAGAGCTTTTGCGCGCGGGCATCGCAGGTACGCGGATAGAGGAAGTTCCTGATTTGGAAGATATTGAGGGCTTGGAAATGGATTATTTGGAAACGAGGTAAAAGGGTTATGGGTTGTGAGTTATGGGTTGTGAGGTTTGGCGCGCACTTTAGAACGGCAGCCTCACAACTCACAACCCCACAACTCTAAAGCTCTATCCCCGTATCATAATGAAACGCCTCGTCGTCCATGCCTTTATCTGCAAAGTAATTCGCCCAAAAATCAGCCGCTTTGGTGATTTTAGCATCATTCTTTTTATCGACAGGATAAACAACAAACATTTCTAAATCCGAGACATCCTCGGGGTCACAGGCAGCATCAAAGCGTTCCAGCCATTTTTTAGAGTTCCCTTGTTTGCTATGAAAATTAGCGATGTCACTATTTTCCAACATATCAGAATACATCAAAATAACTTTGCGGTCTGCATCACTTTTATTGAGTTTGCGAATACCTTTACACATCGGTTCGAAAATGTGAGAACTGTTCAATTCTTTGCCTGTATACTGTGCATTCATTTCTTCTAATGTCTGCAATAGTTGAGCTTGAAATTTCTCAATGTCTTTCTTTCTTAAAAGGACATTTTTCTCAAATTCGCCCTTTCCTTCTTTCAATTTTACCGTCTTACTACGTGCCGAAGAAACGTCGTACAACGGAAAGATTTTCACCTTTCCAAAGTTAGAACTCCCCTCTTCTGCCAAGTTCAACAATTCAGTATATTGCTCTATGTCTTCCGCAAAACGACTGCCATAGTCTTGACCTTCGGTAAAGTCTAAGTAAACGTATAATTCTGTCTCGGTCGGAGGTGTGGATTCGCAACTGACGCCGAGTAAAATCAGTGAGAATAGAAATAGTATTTTTTTCATTTTATTGGATTTTAAATGTTTGTTATTGGTTATGAGGTTATTTTCTTGGTTATGAGGTTATGAGGTTGCGAGGTTATGAGGTTACGAGGTTCGTGTACAAGTTAGAACGGAAACCTCTCAACTCTCAACCCATAACCCTCAACCTCACAACCCTAATTCGGGTCAAGTTCTGGCATTCCCGCGAAATGCAAGTCGAGCGTAGGTACTTCATCTATCCAACTGACAGGAGAACGTCGGTCTTTGCGTTGTCCCAGATTAGCGGCGCGGTACTTTCCTATTGCTAGGTGGTAACCTGCCTCGATGTAGTCTTCTAATGCTGCGAAAGAATTAAGGAGTTCATCGTATTTCTGTATGTATTCGTTGCGCCTTGCAATCAATGCATCTTTTTTGTTATGTAGTCGATTTTTGCCTTCTACAAAAGCTTGATGCACTGTTTTCAATTCCGTATTCTTTAGAGCAGCTAAGGCAGACTTCTTCTTACTAATCTCTGCTTTCTCTTTATTGAAAATCTTTTTAGACTTTTGATAATCTTCATAGATATTCTCTAATTCATAACTCTCGTCATGTCTAAAGTATGCCGCCAATACACCAATGATAAACAAGATTAAATTTAGTGTTGTAAAGATGACAATGTTCAATTGACTCGCACTTTCGCCCATAGCTTCTGCCAAGACTGAGGTACGGAAAACGGATACTCCAAAGTTGAAAATTCCGAACAAAGCCACACATAAAAAAATAAAGAAGTTGTACTCTCGTTTTGCTTTGCGCTGCTTGATGAAGACGCCCGTAAAGTGCGCTAAAACAGGTATTGCAATCGCCAAACTACTCGCCATGATGACGGTGATAAAGAAGGCTTCTCCAAATTTTTGGAAAATCTGTAAGTTCAATGGAACCTCACACAATCCAATGCCTAAAAGGAGAAGGAAGTATAAAAATCCATTTTTGAAGTGAATAAGAGGATGATTTCTACCTGTCTTTTCTTGTATTTGCTTGAGGTCTTGTCGCACTTCATGAAACTCTTGTTCCAGTAGGCGTTCTTTCTCCTGTAAGTCGTCTTCTCTGTCTTGAAAGGCGCGGTTGATTTCAGCAGTATCTGCGGTCCGTTTTTGTTCTAAGACATCCATTTCGCGCGAGAATTCTGAGTCGCCATTGTTCCGCATTTCTTCCAACTTATCTTCATACATTTTGACTGCCAAGTGCGGCCCGTCTAAGTATGGCTTTCCTTTCTTGCGACACTCTGCCAATAGTTTACGATACTCATAACGAAGTAAGTCTTCATTAGGAGTCGTTTGTGGGTCATTAGCGACAGGCAATCCCATAAAGCCGTCTTTCTCCCCGAGAGTGACTGCTTCTTTCTCTAAAAGGTCTTGTGCTGCTGTGAATTTTCTTTTCTGCTCATTTACTAATGAAGCGACGCCTGGAGGTGACGCAAGATTGTTTAATTTTTTTTCTTTCATGAGTTTTAGTTATTAGGTTATTGGTTATTGGGTTATTTCAGAAATTTTCGTTTTTCATAGTTATAAGTGACATTACATTAATCTATATCGCTACTTATTTTTCTCTGTTTAGATAAGCTAATGATTAATTGATATAACAATATTAGGAGTTTCTTAACTTGAATTCCTCTTTGTTCGATGAGTGCTTGGGATTAATAGATTTGTGTAGGAAAACAAGCTTAGCTCCTCTAATTGTACTAGTGATTTAGATGATAACCACTAATCATCCACACACTTGTGCGTCAGTATCGAAATTTGAAAGCATACAGCTTTCAAATAGAGTTTGTGGATGATTTCGCCAACAGTTCTATCGTTAATTATTTGGAGACAATAACACTAGTGCCACCGGCACGACAGCCTTCAGCCTTGTACGTAAGTGCAAGGACGCATTAACGACAGATATACAACAAAAAATGCCGAACCGAGCATGACACTCGATTCGGCATTTTTATAAAAACATATAAAGGCGTAGAACAACCCTGTATTACTTTGCCACCACCACCTTACGGAAATAACTAGCCAAAGAATTCTTATTAACAAATTGCAAATGATACACACCATTTTGCAAATCTTGTAAATTCAACAAATTAGCTCCTTTTTCAACACGGACCATTTGACCGATATTATTAAAAACTTGTACATCGTAATCGGTATAGTTTCCTTTTTCCAAAACCACATTTACCTCTCCAGTTGTTGGATTAGGGAAAAGGCGAATAGGATTATTATCTACTTCTGCCAAATCATCAACAGCAGTATTTCCAGTAGTTTCCTCTCCCATAACAGGACGATATATAATCGCTCCGTCAAACTGTTCAGGAATTGGAAACCAGAATGTTCCTAAGTTTAAAAAAGTATGCGCTCTCGCATCGTACTGCACATCAAAACCAACATGCGCACCACTTAAGCCCAATGAAGTCTGCTGAAATCCAATGTAAAAATCAGCCCCCGCAGGAATTGTTAAAGGCGAAGGATTTCCTTCTTCGTCTTCTAAGGCATATGTCGTCAATGCTTGCAAACTATCCGTAAAAGTATCTGGATAAGTTGGGCTGACAAATTGACGAATATAATCAGGTTCATTATTTTCTAAGTAATTAAAATCATTACTACCAGTAGGGTCAACCCATACTTTGATGCTAAACTTTTGTCCTGACTCTTGGTCAATATCAACGTGCGGAAAGTGAAAGCGGACACCCTGTAGTTGGTCAGCGACATTCGCACGATAGCGGATGGCATATTCTGGAGAGTCACTTTGTTGATTGACTAAGAATACTGCAGACTCTGCTGTACCGTCGTCATAGGCGTAGTAGTCGTCTAGGTGAGTAACAAAACTCGTGTTGTCATTAACTAATGCAACACTAGCTTGACTCGCTAAAGGAAACGAGAAATCAAAAGATAAGTCTGCTTTTTCAGTATTAGAAGGAAAGGCAGACAACTCACTCTTAACTTGCGTCCAAAATCCTTCTGTCAAATCATTATTAACAAAAGTATATTCCTGAGAAATAACATTAGTCGCATCTGTGACGGTATTCGTTGCCGATAATTCAGTATTAGTTGTCAAATTTTTAATCTTAGCGACAGAACCACTTGAGACAGTTTCTATCTCATTATTGTGATTAAAGTAACTAGATTCAATGCCGTTCTCTCTCACTTCACCTGATACATTTGCCTTAAATTGATTCCAAGGCATAGCTGTATATCTACTTAAAATACTACCAGGAGTCTGTGTAAATGCAACATCATTAAATATAGGACTGCCCACATCTCCCACTTCTATCTTCACATAATCTACATGCCACAAGTCATCTAAACCACCTGGTGAGTGATAAGATTGAAAGCGAAATTGAAAAGCATCATGGAAGAATTTTTCTTCATCAATTTTCAAAGAAAAGAACTCCCAAGGAAATTGATTAACAGCTCCAGGATTAGTAACAAAGCCATTCCAAGAACCCGCACGTTCCCATTCGCGGTCAGCATTTCTAAATTCTAAAACCAAAGAGTCTGGAAAATTAGGGTATAAACCATAACCACGCGCAGCCACGTAACATTTAAAAAAGATATCCTCCTCTCCACTTAAAAGAGACATATCAATTGGCTTAGAAGTTAAATCATCTCCTTGACCAAAATTATCATAAGGCGTACCACCAGAATCTAATCCGTCAAAAGTCGCCATACCAATCGAAGGTGGATTAGGCGCCATAGTATTATTGATATAAACATCGCGGTCTAACCAGAGGTCGCGTGTTGGATATACACCGTCATTATTAGCAAAATCATCGAAAAATGGAAGCTCAATTGTTTCTCCCAAAATCGTATAAACCACATTAAATGTATCGCAAATACCATACTCATCACACATTTCATAACACACTAAATCTTCTCCCGAAAAACCACTCGCCTCATAAAAAAGGCAAGGAGTTGTTATTGTATACAAAGTCGGGTGCACGCTTTGTTGTCCTTCTCCGTCATAATCGTCTGCACATTCAATGATATTAGAACAAGCTAATTCGCCTTCTAAAAGAGTCTCATCAACACAAAATTCATCAACAATATCAAAAGCATTCAATGTAGGTCCTGTAACATCATAGCTTTGTCCTCTTCGTTTCACAAAAACAGGCGCGAATAAAGTATCACAACCTTCATTAAAAGAACAAATCTGTGCACAAATAGTATCAAAGCCAACTATAGTACTCGGGTCAGCGAAGTATCGAACCCGCGACAAAACAGCATCACTATTAGGAGTAGAAGTAGACAAATTAGTAACTGTTGTTCCATTATTCACTACACTACAATCCAAAATCGTAACGGACATCAAAGAGTCTCCCCCGACACGGCTACCAATCGTATCCAGGACTATGGTAATGCTATCTCCAGCAAGTACCTCGTTAGTAAAGAAAACATTTGGCGGACAATCCTCCTTCTCAAGAGCATTGTAAACGCCGTATTTTGCCTCTAAGGCAGCTTTTTCTTGAGCAGAAACTTGCTGTAAAACAGAATTTCTTTGCAAAGGAGCAAATTCTAGTTGGGCTTGTAAAGCAGGGCTAAAAAATATTGCTAGAATAATCGCGTAAATAATGCGCATTGTTAAACTTTTGGATGAAAATGAATCGTGTAAAAAATCCACGGGAAAATTACTCTGGAAAAACGTAAGAGAAAGAAAGATGTTGCTTCTTAATAAAAAGAAAAGAGTCAGATGTCAGGAACTACTAATTCCACTGACACCTGACTCCTTTATCATCAGCACTTAAATTAATGCTTATTGGACTAAATTAATTACAACCGTCTGGATAATCAGCCGTTACGTAAATCGTTACCATTTCACCTATCCGCAGGCTTTTATCGCTTTTAGGGCTTTGCTGATAAATATAGGCAGAACTTAAATTTGGCACATCTCCAATGACCTCTCCCACATTAAGACG
Source organism: uncultured Saprospiraceae bacterium (assembly GCA_937923465.1). Classification (GTDB taxonomy): domain Bacteria; phylum Bacteroidota; class Bacteroidia; order Chitinophagales; family Saprospiraceae; genus JAHDCG01. The sequence goes on along the minus strand of CALDUB010000126.1, from coordinate 8,406 downwards.
AGCGCTTTCTATCAGAAATTCAGCTTCGCTATAAGTCTTACAAATCAAGTTAGGCACAGGAATAAAATTGCTACTCCGCTTCGTTACAACGGCTTTTAATTTCGTGCCACGTGGCAGGTCATATCCTTTTTCGATATCATCCTCTGTGATTTTCTCTTCCCCATGCAGCAAATACAAGATAGTTCCCGCAGCTTGTTTTGGGTCAAAAACTTCTTTCTCAATACTCAACTCAAAATCCTTAGAAGACATGCTTCGCTGATAGCGTTCGTAGTCGTAATTTCCTTTCAAGCGAGGTAGGGTTGCTTGTTCTGTATGCTTGTAGGTGATAAGAGTAATCGTCCGATTCTCCTTGACACGTGACAAAGGTTGTGGATTTTGGTCTTGAATCGTTCCTCCTTTTTTCCCAAAAACATAGATGCTATCTGTGATAGAAAGCTTGATGTTTCGTTCGTCTGCTTGTTTAACTGCATCTTTATAATCCAAGCCTATATAATTTCCGACTTGTACAGACTCACCGTGGTCAGTATAAAATCCGAGCCATAAGTAAGTGCCCAATAGTAGTAAAACTAGAGCACCAAAAAAGTATGCAATGTTCTTTAAAAAGTAGTTACTGGTGAGAAAAAAAGAGCTTTCGCGTAAGAATACGCGGCTATTTGTTTTTGTTTTCCCCCAAAGTTTGCTTAGTTTTTCTTTCATCTATTATTTAGTTGGAAGTTTTAGTAGTTATCCAATCAGTTTTTCTCATTTCTAAAATCGCCTGCAATTTACAGCATTTTGTGGCATTTTTAATACAGAATACAAGATAACGTAGTGACTAATTGAGTAAGTGTGAATTTTAGGGAAAAATTCGTACAAAAATGAAAACCTTTGACCCGTTGTTTTATTTTATCTTGTAGAATGGCAAAGAAACCTAAAAAAGAAAATTTACCCACTAAAATATGTCTCGTTTGCGAGCGTCCATTTACTTGGCGTAAAAAATGGGAACGAGATTGGGAAAATGTAAGATATTGCAGTGGACGCTGTAAGTCTTTAAGTAAAAAATCAAATTAACTCGTTCTTTGAGAAATCCTGTGATTGTAAAAAAATCAGAGTTCAAATGTCTACTTATTTTGAGCTTCTTATTTTTTCTCAATCACATTTCACAGGATTTGTTAAAGAACCAATTAACTTAGTATGAATAATCAAACGATAGATTCTGGAGAAGAAACAGAAGAACACAATGAGTACCAAAATTTTGCTTTTCATCCTTACAATGTTTTGCTGACTTTGGTGTTGATTGGTATCACAGGTTTATTTCTCGCATTGACAGGGGCATTGATTTACACACGTGTGCAAAACGAGTTACCACCGATAAAACTGCCCATGATTTTTGCAGTAAATACCGTAATACTATTGGCCAGTAGTTGGGCGATGATGAAAGCCAAGCAATGTTACCGCGACGATGACACCAAAGGCTATCAAAATATGCTTTGGATAACGGTCATTCTTTCGCTCGTATTCATGGTCATGCAATACGTCGGCTGGCAACAACTCTTCAACAACAATGTGTTCATAAATTCTTCTACATCAGCTAGTTACCTTTATGTCATTTCAGGACTACACTTTGCTCACGTTATAGCAGGGCTACCCTTTTTAGGATTTTTCCTTTGGACAGCACGCAAACGCATGGTAGAACCTGTGAGCGTTTTGGTCTATTTCTCTGACCCCGAAAAACGTCTAAAACTACGATTACTAACCGTTTATTGGCACTTTTTAGATGCCCTTTGGATTTATTTGGTGATTTTGTTTTTCATCAATTATCTCGTACAATAAGATTTCAACTATGAACCATGAACGGTCTAACGATGAACCTCGTCTCATCAAAAATCTCCATGAGACGAAGTTCATGGTTAAATCGTTCATAATTTATAGTTAAAAACTAGTTCATAGTTAAAAAAATATTCCCTACCTTTCGGTATGCTAATCTCCCCCTACATACTCACCTGCGCGCGCGCTGACCCAAAAACAAAGCGCAATACACCCTTCCGTGCTATCAAATATACTTTCAATTATTCCACTGACGAAAGCGATAGATTACTGCTCAATAACTTCATCAAAAAAGGAGAAGCATTAGCGGCAAAAGTTAATCCTGGCGCAGCTAATGACGGTCGTCAAAAACGAGATGGTAAAAAAATCAGACAAAATTGCATTGCAGGTTTGTTGGCGGAATATCTATGGAAAGATTTTTTGAATCGCAAAAAAATTACGGTCGAAGAAACTGAAATGGAGGCAGCAAGTACACAAATTGATTTGCGCGTGATAGCCAATGGAAAGAAAATCGAAGTGCGCTCTTCCTTTCCGCGCAATGGAATTGATTTTGCAATTTGTCACTCTACCAAAGAATTTGATGTTCTTGGTTTTTATTCAAATGATTACAAACCAGGAGAAATTAAGAAAGATTACTACCTTCGGACGCTATTCCATTTAGCAGTAGAACGATACTGGGAAAAAGATGCGCAGACACGCATTCCGATTGTAGAAAAACTGGAAGAGAAAATGAAGAAAGATGGTTTTGAGGTCTTTCTGACAGGTGGCGCAGACTGGAAAATGATGATAGACGATGCATTCTCGCAAGAAAAACACTTGATTCCTGAAGACGAGATGTCTCCTTCTCGTTTACAAAGTAAGTCTTCTTATCGCGTTGTTCCTTTTAGCAAAGCTTTGGACACTTATGATATTTTTGAACGCATTAATGCTGAACAAAAAGAAATTTGAGTACATAAATAAAAAGGATTTACTCAGTGAGCTAATCTTTCCAAACATTTTAACAATCACTTCCGTTTTGCCAATATGAAAATATTTTTCAAACTCTTACTTCTGCTCTTAGGAAATTCTATTTTCCTAAACGCACAAACTTTACCCAACTTTGTCCCAGACGACATTGGTGAAAACTCTGTCAATGTTCAGTGTTTTTGTAAGCCAGGACTCGAAAACACTTCTCGTTCTAGAGGTTTGACTCTGTCCTATACGACAAATACACCTTCCCGTTTCACCGAAGAAAATACGCCTCTTTCGGAGTCATTAACATCAATTAATAGCCTACGGACAATGTTGATTGACTTAAAGATACCTATTGTCAACAAAGAAGGTTTCAAGGTATTGCTAGCTTACAAATACGTGAAAGACAATTACCATTTAAATACAATTGGAGCAGACTATACTACTGTATTTTCTGAGCTAGGAAATACTGTTTTGAAGGGAAATGACTACGGACTTATTATCAGTAAATCTATTGATGAGAATAAGTATTTAGCATTTTATGGGAAGTATGCCGCGAAGGGAAACTACGAAAAATGGACAAGTTTTGACCCTAAATATGCGATTTATAAAGCACGTCTAATGTTTGGGAAAAAGCCTACTGATGACTTTGAGTGGGGTGTTGGTTTGAATTTCACTTCAAGTTTTCGCAATACGACCCTTATTCCTTTTGTGATTTTGAATAAAAATTACAGCGAAAAATGGGGCTTTGAAGGTCTTCTACCCGCTTATGCATTGATGCGTTATAATTTGAATGAGAAAAATATTTTCTTAGGAGGAGTCCAAGTAGCAGGACAGACGTTCAGAGTAGAACTTCCTAATGACTCGGTCATGAATACGCCTTTTGATTATTCTCTAAATCGTTCTGAATTTCGTGTAACCGCTCTCTGGGAAAGACAAATAGTGCCTTGGATTTGGACATCTGCACAGGTAGGTTATCAGTTTAATTTCACAACAGAATTTGAAGGCAAAAATGATATTTCTCCTACTTTTGATGCTGACCCCAGCAATTCTGTTTTTTTTAATATAAGTTTGTTTTTGTCTCCGCCAGATAGTATGATAAAGTAGAAGACGTTAGACGAATTAACAATTAAACTTGTAATATTGAAAAATTGCGAGCGTTTTCTCTATCTATATATTCTTAAAAAAGCAGCACTCAAAAAACGCTGCGCCTCCACATTTTTGCGTTCGTTTTTGATAATACAAGTTCAAGTGTCAATTCAATTGGACGTTAGATAAAAAAGATTTCACTCCAAAATCTAATATCTAACGTCCAACATCTAATATCCAAATTTCTACTCCCCCCCATTCTTCTTCTTACCCCAAGGCAACTTATCTTTCAATTTATCTAATTCCTCTTTTGCCTTATCACCGAGAGCTTCTTCTGCTTTTTTGGCAGCTTCAGCAGCCTTTTTAGCTGCCTCTTCTTCCAGACGTTTTTTAGCCTCTTCTTCCGCTTTTTTCTTCAGCTTTTCTGCCTCTTCTTTAGCTTTATCTTCTAGTTCTTTTTTCTTTTTGTCCAATTCTTCTTGTGCTTTGTCCTTCGCTTTGTCTACCTCTTCTTTGGCTTTATCTTCCAATATTTTCTTTTGCTTTTCTGCTTCTTCTTTTAGTCTGTCTTTCGCGGCATCTTGTACACTTTGACCTTCACCGTCGGTGCCTAAAAGTTTAACATCTATATTTGGTTTCAACATCGTTCCTGTGATAGTCAAAGCAACATTAACAAACTCGCCAGCGTCTACATTGATACCCAATTTAGAAGCCTGTCCACTTAACCAATCTAAGCCAACACCCGCTACATCATTGAGTTTCCCGAGTTTTCCACGAGGTATTTTTGCGAAAATATTGTATTTCATATCCTCATTTGTAATTGCATGAGAACCACCAATCTTCATAGCAATATCCTCAAAAACGTGGTCAAATTCTTTCACTTCAAAGCGTCCGTCTTTCACTTCCAACCAGTTCTTACTATTCTTAATCTTCACTGTTTTCAGAGCATCGATATTTAGCTTTTCGCCCACTTTGTTTAGTGGTTCAAAACCTGCTACAACAGCATTTAATGTCTGCAAAAATCCGTCAATATTCAACGTGTTCATGTCTGGATACATGTCTTTTCCCAAGACACCAGTCATTGCCAATGAAGTGTTGAAGTTACCCTTGATATATTTACCTATCGGCGCAATTTTTTCAAAAGTATTGAAAGTATTAAAAGCGCGTTGAAAGTCCATATTTTGCAAATCATACTGAAGGTCAAAAGTCGGCTTCTCAGGGTCTTGTGTTCCATATCCGCCACTCATCGCAATACCACCTCCGAGTGTTTGTCCTTTCACATTCTGTAGATTAACTGCTTTATCTTTAATAGCTAATCCTCCTGTGATATTTGTGATTTCCATGTCAGTGTAAATCACTTTTTTCATGTTGGTATTCACAACCATATCAATATTTTCGGGCACAAGGAATGGTTCTAAATCTTCCTGAGAGACATTCGTTCCTTTACTTTCAACCGCCGCTGCCGCCGCAGGGTCTTCCTCCATAAATGGATTCAAATTAAAATAATTTGAATTCATATTCACGGTGCCACCCAATGTTTCATTCTCATACAAGTAGTCCATGACATTCGTAATATTTCCAGTAGCGGCAATATCTGAGTCTCCAATTTTCGTATAAAAATCTTTGATTTTCAATTCATTAGGAGTGAAGTTACCTTTCGCACGCAAATCTTTCAAGTCATATACGTCGTACTTTATTTTGCGCATACTCGCATCAAAATCAAAATCATAGCGGTCAAAAAGTTCTGCTTCTTCAGCAGGTACAGTACTTGTTGTTACAGCAACGGGCGCACTTTCTTCTTCAACCATCCATTCATCTGCATCAAAATAGTTTGAACGCAAATTCATTGTACCTTTCATCGTTTTCTCTGGAGAAAAATAAGCTAAGATATTATCAAAAGTTGCGCTACCGCTCAAATCAGATTTTGTACCTGTCTGCACATCAAATGAAGGAACAATCACTTTTTGAGGCGTAAAGTCCGCTTCTGCATTTTTGATTTTCACAGCAGGCATATCTGCTGCGTCATACACTAAGTTTTCAATACGCACGGCACCAGACATATTCACATTTGCGTAATCTTCGCGTTCGATTGTGCTCATTTTCGTTTTAACGGTTACATCTGAAGTGATTTTTCCCGTCATTTCCTCCATGCCTTCGATTGGAAATGCTTTGTTTAATTCTGCCAAATCAATCACGCCGTCCATTTTCATATCCATATCAGGGTCAGACAGTGGCGTCTTCAATTTGAAATAACCCGCGACTGGATTATTTCCAATTTTCAACTTAAAATTAGGAATGTCAATCGTCATACGATTGAGGTCGCTACTTGGGCTATTCACATCTATTTTTGCATTGATGCCACTGATGCCGACTGGCAAATCTGGGTATTGCACATCTGCATTGGTTATCGCTGTGTTGATACGAAAAGCAGGTAAAGAGTTGTCATTATAAGTTCCTTTTAAGAAACCATTCAAAGTAAAATTGCCGTTTGCTTTAACGTCTTTGTAATCTACGACATAAGCACTCGGGATGATAGACAGAAGGTTTTTGAAAGTATTTTGTGGTGCTTCAAACTTTACATCCATCAAAATATCCTTGTCATTTGGCAACTCAATAAAACCATCTGCGATAAGCTTTAAATCGTTGATAGTCAAATCGTTCTCTTTAAGAGTGAACTTCATTGACTCCATGTTTGCATTGACGGTCAAGTCTAATTTAGCATTCGATTTCACTAGATATCCAATATTGTCATAAACAACTGTAAGGGCGTTAATTTCAGTGTCTGTTTCTAAATCAAAAACATCTAGAGTAAAATTTCCTACTCCAGTATGGTCCATATCTTTTGCTTCCACACGCATGTTTAAGGTACGGTCATCATAAACCAAATTTCCGTTATCAATGCTATACTCGCGCAAAGCAACAGCCAAACCAGAAGACTCAGTAGTCGTTTCTGTCGCAGTATCATCAGGCAAAGCAATATCGTAGTTTGCCTTACCATTTTTTAAAACAAAGACATTAACCTCAGGGTCTTGTAAATGTACCTTTTTGACTTCGATTGGCTGTGTGGCACTATTGACAACAGACATAACATCCAGAGTCAAATCAAAAGATTTTCCAGCGACTAAGTTTACACCCTCAAATTCATCTTTTCCCACGACAGAAAAATCATTCAAGCCCACACTTAAATCTGGGAAAGAACGCAAAATTGAAATATCTACATCGTCAAAATCAACCGTTGCATTAATGCGGTCATTGATTTCTGTTTTAACGACAGCGACGATTTTATCTTTGAAAAAATAAGGAATGGCAAAGGCTGCACCCACCAATAATAGGACAAGTACGAGTACAAAAATTAAAAGTCTTTTGATGATTTTCACGTGATAGTAGTTTTGATTAAGTTGTTACCGTGTGCGGTAAAGACGGTATGAATCTAATTCGGTTACATTTAATAGAGTAATGTCTCTAGTTAAACGGTTGTTTGTTAGGTATGTTTTGTCTAAAAAAAAGTATTTGCCTGTCTACGCTGAGCTGTACTATTTACTTTTTATTTAAAACAAAATATTTACAAAAATTAACAAACACACTAATGTTTAAAACAAATAATATTGAAAATTAAATTTAAATCTTATCTTTGATGTCAAACAAAATTAACATTTCCATTTTTTAACTATAAACAAAACAACATTATGCCAACGAATTTTTACATGTACTTCGTCGCTGCCATTATTCCATTAATCATCGGCTCGGTTTACTATCATCCTAAAGTCCTCGGTAATGCTTGGATGAAATCCAATGGTTTCACCGAAGAGTCCTTAAAAGGCGGAAACATGGCTGTCATACTAGGACTAGCCTACTTTTTAGGTTTAATAATGTGTATCCCCTTAACTTCTTTCATTATTCATCAAAGTGGTGTTGTCGCTTCTGCCATGTCAATAACAGAACCTGGCGTTTGGAGCCCTGAAGCTATCGCTGACATCAATGCCTATATGGCAAAATACGGAAATAGCTTCCGTTCATTTGGACACGGCGCAGTTCACGGACTAATTTTATCTATCGGTCTTGTTTTACCTGTAGTAGGTATTAATGCTCTTTTCGAAAGACGTGGTGGTAAATACATAGCTATCCACTGGGGATACTGGGCGATTACCTTGATGCTTATGGGCGGATTGCTTTGTAAATTTTTAGAATTTGCGCCAATGTCGTAGTCTAAACATAGATACAAAATGAAAAACAGGCAAGTTGATTCAGTTCGGCTTGCCTGTTTTATTTAAGGTTCATTTTTTGAATGGATTAAAGAAGCTATCTGAGAATAACTTGCATCAAAAATTAATAGTAATAGATATATTAAATATTTTTAAATATCTTTGCGCCCCCCAATTAATTTTCTCCCTAAATTTAATTTCTCTGACAAATCCCCCCGTTGCACGGAGAGGTTTATCAAAGAACGAAAATTTTTACTCCTCCCAATCTTCCTGCATATGTATTAGGCTTAAGGCTCCTCACAGACGAGGCAGTCTCTATGTCTGATATCCTCTACTCTTTTCACAACTATCAAATAAA
>CALDUB010000125.1 GCA_937923465.1 uncultured Saprospiraceae bacterium | reverse complement strand
TTTACAACAAAATATAATAAGGATAAATCTTATTTTATTTTGTATATTTATTTAATATGAGTAGTTTTGCTGCTCAATATTGACCCTTAATGCTAGACACTCTTATTTCATCCAAGACACGCCTCAAATTGTTGTTCAAGTTCTTCTTGAATAGCAACACTCGTGGTTATTTGCGTGGATTGGAAAGTGAATTTGGAGAATCATCGAACTCAATACGCCTCGAACTCAATCGATTAGAAGACGCAGGTATGCTCTCCTCAGAGTTAAAAGGTAACAAGAAATTCTTTCGCGCTAACGTAACGCATCCGCTTTACGCATCTATTCAAAATATTCTTCATAAACATATTGGTTTAGACCGCATTATCGAAAACGTTGTTGAACGTCTTGGTCATGTTGATAAAGTCTATCTCGCTGGTAAATTTGCTCGTGGTTTAGATAGTCAGATTATTGATTTAATCTTAATCGGTGATATTGATAAAGAATATTTGGTGCAGTTGATAGAAAAAGTAGAGAAACTGATTGATAGAAAGGTTCGTTATTTGATTTTTTCGAAAGAGGAGTTTAATGAGAAGGTATTCCAATCATTTGAACAGGAACCTATCTTATTGTGGGTGAAGGATTGAAAAGAGGATATTCTATACCTATAAGGGGTAAATAAAAAGTAGAACTATAATATAAATATAAATTGACAAAAACGAGAAACATAAATATGGTAGACCTTAAAGGTCAATATCAATCTCTCCAGACAGAGATTGATACCGCTATATTGGAAGTGATTCGTTCTGCATATTTTATCGGAGGACCTAAGGTTGCCTCATTTAAGAAAAATTTGAGTGACTATCTTGGAGTAAAGCACGTCATAACTTGCGCTAACGGGACGGATGCATTACAAATTTCTTTAATGTCTCTCAACTTAAATGCAGGTGATGAAGTCATAGTCCCTGCATTCACTTATGCAGCTACAGCAGAAGTTATTGGTTTATTGGGCTTGTCCCCAGTTATGATTGATGTTAAAGAAGACACATTCAATACCACTGCCGAGCTAATCGAAGCTGCTATTACTCCGAAAACAAAGGCTATTATTCCTGTTCATTTATTTGGACAAAGCACTGATATGCAGCCAATTATGGACTTGGCAAAAAAACATAACCTTTATGTTATAGAGGATAATGCGCAAGCTATTGGAGCAGAATATACTTTTGCTGACGGCACAAAAAAGAAGACGGGAGGAATTGGTCATATTGGTTGTACCTCATTTTATCCCTCAAAAAATTTGGGCGCATATGGTGACGGTGGAGCTATTTTTACCAATGATGATGACCTAGCTTTTAAATTACAAAAAATTGCTAATCACGGTCAAAGTGAACGTTATTTTCACGATGTATTGGGAGTTAATTCTCGTTTAGATGCTATACAAGCAGCTGTTTTAGACATCAAACTGCAACATTTAGATAGTTATCATCATGCACGACAAGTCGCAGCGACTTATTATGATGAGCACTTAAGTGAGGTATCTCAATTACAAATACCAGCACGTGCATCAAACAGTAGTCATGTTTTTCATCAATACACTTTATGTGTAAAAAATGGAAAGAGAAACGAGTTAAAAGAATTTTTACAGGAAAACGGTATTCCAAGTATGATTTACTATCCTGTACCGCTTTATAAGCAAAAGGCTTACGCAAAATATTGGAACGGAAAAGAATTGCCTGTTACGGAAGTTTTATCGGATGAGGTTATTTCTTTACCGATGCATACAGAGTTAGACAAAGAAACGCTAAGATTTATTTGCGAAAAAGTGAAAGAATTTTTCTGCAAATGAAAAACTACTTCGCACACAAAACTGCAGTTATAGACGCTGGTGCTAAAATTGCTTCTGGTGTGAAAATTTGGCACTTTAGCCATATTATGCCTGGAGCTATTATCGGTGAAAAATGTAATATTGGACAAAACGTTTTTATTGCTGATGAAGTAGTCCTAGGTAAAAACGTAAAAATCCAAAATAATGTTTCAGTTTATGCGGGAGTGATTTGTGAGGATGATGTTTTTTTAGGACCAAGTTGTGTTTTTACAAATGTTTTAAATCCTCGAAGTGCTGTAAATCGACGTGGAGAGTATTTAAAAACTAGAATAGGGGAGGGGGCGACTATCGGAGCAAATGCAACTATAGTTTGTGGAAATGACATTGGAAAATATGCCTTTATAGGCGCGGGCTCAGTGGTTACAAAGACAGTTTTACCTTACGCTTTATTAGTTGGAAATCCAGCAAAGCAAATCGGTTGGATGAGTGAAGTAGGGCAGCGATTGGAGTTTGATGATAGAGGTAAAGCAATATGTGTAGAAAGCAGAGAAATCTATACTTTAGAAAACGGAGAAGTGCGTAAATGAGCAGAAAGATAAAATTTGCCGTAGTCGGCTGTGGACATATAGGAAATCGCCACGCTACCATGATTCGTGAAAACGAAGAATGTGAATTAATTGCTTTATGTGATACCCGTCCAAAAGAGGAAACGGGAAATGAGACAAGTATAATACCGTATTTTCATGACATCGAAATGATGTTAAATGAAGTGCAAAATATAGAAGTCGTTTGCATATGCACTCCCAATGGTTTGCACGCAAAACAAGCTATTTTGTGTTTGTCTAATAGAAAACATGTTGTTATAGAAAAACCAATGGGCTTGACAAAAGTAGAGTGTGAAAACATTATTTTCAAAGCTTTAAATGTCAGTCGACAGGTTTTCTGTGTGATGCAAAATCGTTATTCGCCACCTGTTAAATGGTTAAAAGAAATCATTTCAAAAGGTATATTAGGAGATATTCTGACAGTAGAAATAAACTGCTACTGGAATCGCGATGACCGTTACTATTATAAAGATGGAAAACATCATAAATGGCACGGTATCAAAGAGTTAGACGGTGGAACTTTGTTTACACAGTTTTCGCACTTTATTGATATTTTGTACTGGACTTTTGGCGATGTTGAAAATATTCATACAAGATTACGAGACTTTTTACATACACATTCAACGGATTTTGAGGATAGCGGAATTGTGAGTTTTGATTTAGTCAGTGGCGGCATAGGGAGTTTGGTTTTTTCCACAGCGGTGTGGGATAGAAACATGGAAAGTAGCATCACAGTTATTGGAAGTCAAGGTACTTTAAAAATCGGAGGACAATATATGGACAAAGTAGTCTACTGTAACGTCAAAGATTACGAAATGCCTCAACTAGATGCGGTAAATCCGCCCAATGATTATGGACAATATAAAGGCTCTGCAGCCAATCATCACTACGTTATTCAAAATGTCGTAGATGTTTTAAAAGACAGAAAAGAAACGACAACTAATGCTTTAGAAGGTATGAAAGTCGTGGATATTATTGAACGAATATACGCTGCTATATGAAAATATTAGTGACAGGAAGTGCAGGATTTATTGGTTTTCATTTAGCAAAAAGACTGATTGCAGACGGACATGAAGTCGTGGGATTGGATAATTTAAATCACTACTATGATGTCCGATTAAAATTAGATAGATTGGCAGAGTTGGGTATCGACGCAATGGAAATCGCGATGGGAAAGCCTGAAATGCAATCTCAATTTAATACTTTCCGTTTTCACAAAGCTGATTTGGCAAATGAGTCGAAAATCATGCAGCTTTTTGAAAAAGAGCGTTTTGACATAGTTTTTAATTTGGCGGCACAGGCAGGTGTTCGATATAGTTTAGAGCAACC
>CALDUB010000124.1 GCA_937923465.1 uncultured Saprospiraceae bacterium | reverse complement strand
ACAAACTCTATTTGACCCCGACAGGTCGGATAAGCGTCAGGTTTGTTTTATGATAATATGTAAAGCATTAACTGTCAATTAAAAAATTCAAATTAATGTTTCTTGTCTATTTTTTCTTCTTCTTTTCTGGGTTTGCTTGCGTTAGCAAAAGGGTATGCCCCCCCAAAAAGAAGCAAAAAGTCGTCGAAAACGCATATTTTTCATGTTTCACCTTTCGTGTGTACAATTTTTGCTACGCAAAAAAAGGTACAAGACGACCGCAAGCGGACAGGTGAAACATAAAAAATTGCTCTTTTTTCGACAGTTGAATGAGAATTTTAGCCTTAGGGCTACTTCAATTTGGATTTAAAATGCTGATAATCAATTAATTAAACTTTGCAGAATAATAAACCTGACGCCAATCCGACAGGTCGGGATAAAATTTCGATGTGTGGATGATTAGTGGTTACCATAAAATTTACCAACCAATTTTATGTAGAAGCTCTTGTCTTCTTACTTACAAAGAATAAACGATTGATAGCGGATGATGCGGATTCTGCGGATTTTCAAAGTAATACTAAACGAAAATTCGTATTCCTACCAAGTCATACTAAAGAACCCAAATTAGAAATCTATCAGATTAAAGTAACGGGCATTTATAGTTGCAAAAAACTAATAAATCTCAATATATCTTCTTTCTGTTAGAGAAATGACCGTTACTAGCGTAGATGTAAATTGAGTCACTCTTAGCAAACCGTCTACCGTAAAACTATTCCTTCACCAATTTAAAAGTCTCCTCCTCTCCTATTTTCAAAAAATAAACCCCATTTCCACTCTGCACAAAAAAGCTATTTAAGCGTGCCTCAAGGTCTGATACAGTAGTTTTTCCTTGTAAGATTGCCTTCCCGTCAATCGCCGTCAAAGAATAATCCAATTGACTATTGAAATCAAGAATTAAATTAGAACGAATAGAAATTACATCAGTAAATGGATTTGGAACAATAGTTAAATTCAGTCCTTCGTTTCTCTTTTCTAATTTTATTATTCGAGAAAAAGAGGCTTGTCCATCCAAATCAACTTGTTGCAGACGATAAAAAGACGTCGTCATAAAGTTATCATCAGTAAATTTGTAAGTCACCGCTTCGGTTGAGTTACCTAAAGAATTAACAGTTCCAATCTTATCAAAGTCAAGTCCATTCTCTGATTTCTCTACTAAAAATGCTTCATTGTTTGATTCAAAGCCTACCGTCCAGGCTAATTCCGCATTTTTCCCAATCTCAGTCGCTGTAAAATTCAACAAATCAACAGGTAAAATATTATTCTCACTCGCAACAGAGAAAGTACTGAAAGAAGTTACACCAGATGCCGTTATTGAATATGGATTACTACCTGACACCGCGCTTGAAGTCAAAGAACTCCACATTGCACCGTCATTTTTGTAAGCTATAGCTGTTGCCGCAGCAAATGTTGTCCCTTCTTCTGAAGTATTCCAATTTAAACTAACATCAGTATTCACGCCAGTTCCGTCGGGAGTTATTTCCCATGATTTATTGACTTCATTGCCATTTGTATAATCGGCACCAGATACACCATTTTCCAAAATACCGTCAAAAGTACGGACAGAAAAATTTCTTATAGTTCCATTATTGAGCAAACTAACAGGCGTATAAGTAGCATTTCCGATAGGAAAATCAACACTTGCCGCGCCGACTTCTTGAATTAAAAAACTAGTAGCACTCGCCATATTTTGCGTCTGCACATACTTATTGGCGTCTGCGCCTGTGATAGTTGCACCACTTGCGAGTGTCAAATCGCCTGCATTCAGAATGAATTTTCCATTTGTAAAACGCAATTCTTGACTCACGGTATTAGCCGCCGCTAAGTTCAAATGAGCAGCATTGTCTACTTCCAAAATACAAAAATCTGTGCTTCCCATTGCATTTTGCAAACTACTTCCTGCAAATTTTGCCGTTCCACAGCCAGTCATCGTCCCATTATTAATAAAGTCACCATGTATCTCTAAAGTACCGTCAAGCTGAAAAATCGCTCCCGTTTCAATCTCCAAATCCTTCACTTCCATTGTTCCTGTGAGATTGGGTTTTGGATTAGCGTGCGCGGGAACTAATGCGTCTGTATTGGCATCAGGCATTTTGCCTTCTTCCCAATTGGTGCAATTCTGTACGTCAGTATCTCCCCCATTTCCAGTCCAAATAGCTTTTGTCAATTCAGCAGGAAAAGAATTAATCGCAACCGTCTGCGGCGCAGTATATGTTAAACGAACCAAAGCGGTTTGCTCAGCAGTATTATTGGCTACATTTCTAATTTTAGCAGTCACCCAGCCTGTATAAGTCGCTGTGAATGAACCTGTTGTTACGCCCGTACCACTTGCTGTATGTAATTCTGTACCGTCCAAACTATGAAAGGAAGTCGTTGCAGCATTTGCATTTGGCTCAACTCGGTAAGAAATAGTCGTACCATTTTCAACGAATATTTTTCCGACTGTGCGCGTATTTGTAGAATTTGCAGGCAATGCGCCTCCTTGCATCAAAGACAAACAGTGACTGTCTCCTAAGTCATTTGCCATTTCCCACTCCTGGGTCGTTTCCGTACTTAGCGGCTGCGTGTAACTCGCTAAATGTGCATTCATCGCAGCGATAGAAGTAAAAGCTGTATTATTAGGGACAGGCGCCCAAACCGAATAACCGTGATAGCTTCCGCTGTTGGCTGGATAGTTAACAGGTTGCGTGAGTACACGACATCTTTGGTCGGCAGGAACTGTGTAAGTCAAAAGTCCGTTTGCACCAGAGTAATCCATTAAAACTGTTCCTTGTGGAAAATCAGTATCACAATAAATTTCTTGTACGACATTATAATTGTCAGTAATTCCTATCAAAGCTTTACCACTGCGCTCGATAACCAAATGGTCCCATAATCCTCCTTGTGCAGTATACACATTACTCTCTGAGCTTCTCACCTTGTAAACTCCCCCTTTAAAATCCAATTTTTGATGACACTGCATCAAATTCACTAAGTCCTCACGCACAGGTAAAGAAGTCGTACTCTTAGGGTCGTGGCTATAGCGATTGTCATTGTATCCAATGTCAAATAAGTCTTCAAAAAAGATTTGCGGATTGCCGTCCATAGCTAAAATTACTGCATAGGCAGCCCCTAATCTAGGTTCGTTTGGTTCAATATGACCTGACAATTCATCACCTGTATTCCAGCCAGTATAGTTTCCTGTTGCACTCAATTGAGGGCGAAAAGTATCGTGATTATTAATAAAAGGAACGGTACGGTGGATGCCTCCTACAGCATAAATACGATTTGCTTCTGTTTGCTGTGCACCTGGCAGATTTCTCATATCAAAATTGTCAGAGCCATACACCATTCCATACAAACCACCATTGCTATCATAAGCACGCAAAGAGAAATCAAAAACTCCAGCACGTCCTTGCACGGCACTATACCAATTGTCTACATCGCTTGTTCCTCCAACATATTCTCCCACAGCAAGCATATCATCTCCTCCACTTGCAAAGCCAGAATTATGCTGTAAATTGTATAAAAAGTCTTCTGCCGCAGGAAAATCAAAATGCTTTACAGCATCAATCCGCACACCGTCAAAACCCATTTGCTTTTTATTCCAAATCAACCAATTTCTCATGCCGTCTCGCATATAATTTGCGGGCTGCACAGGATTATAAGTTGCATTTGAACTTTGTCCATAAGCTCCATTGACATAGCAAATATCTGGTCCAAAAAAAGCAGAACAAATATCTCCGTCGCTACAATTATGCGCTGGGTTCCCGTGAAAATTTTGATAGTTTTTAGAAAAACGGCCTGCTCTATTGAAATAATCAGACTCGCTTTGGTCGGTCGCAGGCGTGTCATAGCAGGTATAACGGAAATTTGAGTAAGAGTCATTGGTAGAGGCTGGGTCTTGCCCACCGGCACCTGTGCCACTCCCCGCCCCGATGATGTGATTCGGAACAATGTCTTGGATAACTTCTATGCCATTTGCATGTAAAACAGCCACCATTCTCAATAACTCATCCTTTGTCCCCAAACGCGTCGCGGGTTCTCCTTTTTGATATTTATCTCCCAAATCATAATGGTCATAAGGCGCATAACCAACGCCTTTAAAGCCACCAAAAGCTTGATTTTTTATCGAAGGCGGAATCCAAATGGCATCTATTCCCATTTCACGCAAGCGCGGCGCGAGTTCTGTCAGGTAATTTGCCCAACCGTCGATGTAATTTGAGTTTTCATAATCCCACCAGAATCCTTGAAAGAGAACTTTTTTTGTTTGGGCGTTTGTTGGAAAGATGAAAATACCGACCAAGAGAATGGTCAATATTTTTGTGATTATCTTTTTTGAAAAATTCATATCGAAGTAGTTTTTGTGTGGTTCTTTATGAAATCGATTGGTGAAAAATTATTACAGGATTGTCGTGAATGTACGCGTTAGTGAACTGGTCGCTTTGGGCGGGATGCCTGCTCTGTGTACTGTTTGAGCGGAGCGAGTTTACACAGAGTAGCGTTTTTGGTTCTTTTGGGGCAATGCCAAAAGAACAATTAAAGAGTTGAAAGTAAGATTTACCAACCAATATCATAAAGAACCTTTTGTGTTGAGATAAGAATATAAAAAGCAAAAAGTAGTCTCTTTTCTTAAATTAGACTTTGGACCTTAGACAAAACAATCGAAATGTAGTGAAATCATCTATTTAATATTTTGACTATCAATGAAAAATGATTAACAATAGACTTGTTTGTAAATAAGGAATGCATATATGAAATTTAGATTTTTTCGATAGTTTTCGCTAAAAAAATCTTGAATAGTCTGTCTATTGAAGTGTTTTTTAGGGGAAAATAACGGAACAAAGATATTTTCATATGTGTGTTAGTTATTTGTAAACAAGTCTAATATATATGAATCTAATCTCTTCTATCTAAAATCCAATACTTAAACCGTAATCTCCAATCTATTCCCCTCTATATCTAAGACGACGCTTTCATAATATCCGTCACCTGTTGTGCGGGCTTCGCCTACTACTTTAAAGCCGTCTTTTCTTAATAACTCAGTCATAGAGTCTACCTTTTCTTTACTTCCTACGCTGATAGCTAGATGTGTGAAACCCATGATTTCTGCGCCTAGTTTTTGTCGTAATTCAGAAATATCCGCTCGATGCATTATTTCTAGTCGCACAAAGCCATCATATGAAAGAAAATACGAGGTAAATCCTTTAGTTGGATTGTGGTACTTTTCACCAGCAGTAGCTTGAAAGTATTTTTCGTAAAATGCTTTGGTAGCCTCTAGGTCCGTTGTCCAGAGGGCAATGTGGTCTATTTTCATAATTAGAAATAAGTATTACGGTCGTTCTACGCCGTGTATAGTATCACGTCCGTTCCACGGCGTGACAGTTAGCAATATTCACGCCGTAGAACGAGCGTGATACTTTGACGCAGAACGAAGTTGATACAGTTTATCTCACCAAAATAAAATCTCCTCTCATCACTTCTGTCTTTCCGTCTATGTATTCAATTTCGGCAACGTAAACAAAGGTTTGTGAGTTCATTTCTTGTCCGTCAAATATTCCGTTCCAGCCAAGAGTTACATCGTTTGGAAGGAAATCAAAATTGTAGAAAATCTGATTTCCCCAGCGGTCGAAAATACTGAGAGACTTGATTTGCACAACTTGTTCGCTAGCAAAAATAGTAAAGGTGTCGTTAAATCCATCGTCATTTGGACTAAAAGCTGTTGGTATGAAAACAAAACGCTCTTCATTCACGAAAATAGTAACGCTTTCAGAAACAGAACAGCCCATACTATCCCGTAAAAATAAATTATATGTCGTTGACTCTAAAATCGAAGAAGTAACAGTCAAAGTCGTATCGTTATCCAATGAATCTGTCGGTGTCCAAATTAAATCGGCTACATTTGTCATATCCATATTCGTCAATGCCTCTATAGTATACGTTTCACCTTGTCTTATTTCTTCATTATCTCCTAAATCTAAAGTTAGCTCCGTTGCACTTGGAACTAAAATTTCAGAGTCAATAAAACTTCCGCCCGCATCTGTAAAATTCACATCATATTCACCCGCTTCTAAGCCTGTGATGAGATATGGAAAATTAGAAAATGAGCCAAATAAATTGCCGTCAACAGTCACCGTGTAAGGAGGTGTACCGTATAAAATAGTATCTACTCTAATCGAACCATTCGCATCTCCAAAGCAAGTTGGGGGAAGTCCTATTCCGCCAACATCTAAGAGATTTGTAACATTAACCGTGATAATACTATCACAACCTGTGTAACTTCCATTTTCTATGGTCACTACTCCGAATAGGTTGTTTTCATCAAATACCTGTCCTTCTAAGACGAAAGTTTCGTCAATGCCTAAGAAGATATTCAACGTTTCTGTGCTCGCAGGAGTGAAAGTCACATTTATAGTTAAAATACTATCACAACCATTAAAAGCCATTCCGCCAAAAGTAAAAGTCGAACTAGTATTGGTTTCATCAAATAGAACACCACCAATAATTGCAGTCTCGCCTGCACATAATGTGGTATCCATTACGCCTTCTGCATTCGTCAAGAAACTAAGATTAATCTCAGCAATACTATCACAACCCGCAAACGAAGGAATACTTAAAATCTGTGTTCCCATTGGAGTATTGACATCATAAATAGTTCCTTCAATATCTAAAATTTCACCTTCACAGAGTTCATTGTTATAGTTTTCAATAGCAGGTTGCGCCATGGTAACCATTACATTCAATACGCTATCACAGCCTAAATAACTGCCCATTGGGAAGTTTTCCGTGCCCATTAAATTATCCGCGTCGTAAGTTGTTGTATTAATGGTAAAACTCTCCCCTTCGCAGAGTGTCGTATCCAAGTTTGCCATTATAATATCATTAAACATCAAACTCACATTGACCGTCGAGTCACAACCATTAAAAGTCGCATTGTCTAAGGTGACCGTTCCTGCTGGTGTTGCTTCATCAAAAAAGATACCGCCAACTTCAAAAGTGTCCCCAGTACACAAAGTCATATTTATATTTGTTTCTACATCTGGGTAGAATTCCAAATCAACGACAACCGTACTATCACAACCTAAATAGCTACCCATTGGAAATGTAACCATACCGTCTTGATTATCAATGTCAAAGACCTCCGCGCCTACAGTGAAACTTGTATCAGAACAATAAGTCCCATTCAAATCAAAAATAATCTCAGTAAAGAAATTCGTACTTACATTAACCGTAGAATCACAGCCATTAAAAGACCCGCCAATCAAAATTGCAGGTCCAGAAGGATTCGTTTCATCAAAAACAATACCGCCGACTTCGACACTACCACCTTCGCATAAATCAAAAGAAACGTTCGCATTTGCGGGGTCATAAAAGAATAGCGATACATTTACAATCGAGTCACAGCCTAAATAACTGCCGTCATCGAAAGTGAATGAACCTGTTGTATTTGTCGCATCATAAATTTCTCCATTGATAGTCGCACTATTGCCTGCACAGATAAAAGTATCTAACTGAAATGATACGGAAGTACTAAAGTCTACCGAAACATTTAACAAACTATCACAGCCTAAATAGGATGCATCAGCAAGCGTAACTTGCCCCATTGTATTCATTTCATCAAAGATAACACCTTCTATTTCAATGTTTCCACCTTCGCACAATGTCACCATAAGGTCACCCTCAGGAACATCATAAAAACTCAAACTAACATTCACGATACTATCACAACCAAAGAAAGAAGCATCTGGTAGCGTTACTTGCCCTGTCGGATTCATGGCATCAAAAATAACACCTTCTATTTCAATATCATCCCCTTGACATACTGTTGGAAAGAAGTCACCTTCGGGATTATTAGAAAAAGATAAAGTTACATTCACGATGCTGTCACAACCGAGATAAGAAGCATCTGGTAGCGTTACTTGCCCTGTCGGATTCATGGCATCAAAAATAACACCTTCTATTTCAATATCATCCCCTTGACATACTGTTGGAAAGAAATCACCTTCGGGATTATTAGAGAAAGATAAAGTTACATTCACGATACTGTCACAACCGAGATAAGAAGCATCTGGTAGAGTTACTTGTCCCGTTGGATTCATAGCATCAAAAATAATACCTTCAAATTCAATATCGTCCCCTTGGCAAATCGTTGGCATAAAGTCCTCTTCAGGAATATCATAAAAAGTCAATATCACATCAACAATACTATCGCAATTAGCTTGATTTTGCAAGGTAACTTGTCCTGTTGGATTAGCTAGGTTAAAGACAGTTGTCCCCACGACAATAGAGTCGTTCATACAAATTTGCTCTGTTAAATCTGTCATTTCTGGCGCAATAATGACGAGCTGAGTAATCGGAGAGTTATTATAATTTGTAATACAACCGCCTGCATTCGTCAGAGATACAGGTATTAATTCTACAGTTCCACCAGTTTCTACTCCATAGTCTACTGGACAAATCGTCACTACAACCTGCCCATTAACTGAAGGAAAAGATTGAAGAGAAGAATTAATAGTCAAGTCTAAAGTATGTTCTCCTTCTTGGAAGAAAGTATATGTAAAATCTTGACAATCATCAGTACAACTGCTTATATCTTCTGGAACATTGAGCTCAGGTGATGCGTACCAAACAACAGGAAATCCAACGCCAATATTCAAACAAGAATCGTCTAAATCTGGTAAATCATTGGCATCTGCCTCGCTCACCACTGGAGTAAAAAACAGTGTGTCACCTGGCGTATAACCTGCTGGTTCTTGATTAAAAATATCATTGGTAATATTGTAGATTGTTCCACCAAGTTCAGAGGCTGTTCCGTCATGTAAGAAAAAAGCGGATACGTCGCCAGGTCCCCATACGGTCTGAGTTAGAATGATTATTTCAGAAAATTCACCCAAACACAATTCTTGTATATCTGTGTTAACGATAGCGGGTGCGTTCATACAATCGCAGTTGTTTTGCAAATTGACAGACAAGGTACATCCCAAGGCATCCATAAACTCAACAGTTACAGGCGTATTGCTTGCTATTAAGTCCGATACATAATTACTCCCCATCAAAGTCCCACCGCCACTAACTAAAGTGTAAGGCTGCGTCCCTCCTATCAAGTCGATAGCTGCTGCGTATTGCGTGTTGTCTGGCGTACAATCGTATTGAAGATTTTCAAAAGCAAAATTCGCTTGAGGAGAAATCGTCACCGATGAAGGCATTCCAACCAAACCATCACAACCATTTGAAGTCATCGAAGTAATTGTGTAGGTCGTCTCCACATCTGGACAAACTTGATAAGTCATTGTCGTATTAAAATCAGAAACTGTCTCTACGCCTCCCATTCCATCACTAACCACGACTGCAAAGTTAGGAATACCAACTGCTTCTATTATCAAATCAATACAAACATTAGCTCCGCCACAAATGTTAGTATCAGTCGTTATAAAAGATGCGGAACCTTGATTCCATGCAACTAATTGTCCCTCATTGACGAGCAAACAAGGGTCTACCAAATCTACATTACCTGTGCCGTCATCGTCTCCCGAAATAGCCGATATGTAGTAAACCGTATTGGGATTATACAGCATCGCATTCCATGCAAAGTCTGTACTATTTTGTATTAAAATTGGTGTACCTAAAGAAGCGTCAGGGTTTGCATGAATAACATACTGACGCAAATCACCTGCCTCTATATTTTCATTCGTATTGTCATAAGTCGCTGAAGCTACATCTCCAACACATAAATCTAATCCCGTCGTACTCATATCACCCAATTCACCTGTACAAGCGTATTCGCAAACATAAAGTCCACTAATCGTGATAGTATTACAAGCATTTGCATCCGTAATTTCGAAAGAATACGGGTCTCCACTAGTGATAGCATCTGACGTAAAAGTAGTTCCAACAAAAGTCCCGCCTGTACCTACAACACTAAATGGTTCCACTCCTGTTACTTCAACTTCTATTTGATAACTCGTAATATCCGCTGTACAAATCGTATCCGTCGCTACCGCCGTGATATTTTCATTAAAGTCAATATTTACCGATTGATTGATATCAATAGCACAAATATTGTCCTCAATACTTTCTAAAGTGACAACTGTATTCTGTGTAATTGGAATAGTCGTGACGACTTGTGTATTATTGGTTTGTTGTACAATCGAAGGCATTGCACCGTCGATATTATAAGTATAAGTAAAGGGCGCTGTTCCTGTAAAGTCAAAAGTTAAGGTCGCATCATCGCCCTCACATACTGCCGCCGTTGCAGTCACCATACCTGTTGGGTCAGCGACAAACATTACAGGAACTCCTGCTGAAACACTCAAACAAGGGTCGTTAAGGTCGAAGCCAACAAGTGGTTCAGGTGCAGCGGTGACTGCCGAGACATAATAAACTGTATTTAAAGTTAAAAATCCTGTAAAATCAAAGGTGGCACTCGTAGGATTCCACTGTAATGGTAGCGTTGCTTCGGGATTGGGGCTTTCATGAATAATATAACCAAATACATCGCCTGCATCTACTGTTTCATCGCCATTGTGCGTCAAACTGATTAACTCTGATTGACAAGCAATTACTGTCGCTGGCGGAAAATCCATCGTTCCTGCATTATTTGTACAGGTACAATCTTGTGCACCTGCGACCACGATTGGAGGGCAGTTACTATCATCATCTACAGTAAACGAGTATGCACCAGAAGGAATTGGGTCAGATACAAATAGATTTCCGACAACCGTTCCCGCATTTCCAGAAACAGTATAAGGCGCTGTTCCGCCATTTATTTCAAAACTTACAACATATTCTTGAGTCACTTGATTACAAGTCACATCTGCATTCGTCGTACTTAGTGCATCTGTAACAGTGACAGTTGCGGTTCCATTGACACTACCATCACACGTTCCACTTGCTACGCTTGACAAACCATAATTTGTTGTACTTGAAGGATTTACGCTTAGAGTAAACGGATTGTCAGAAGTCGTCAAGCCAGGTAATTGAGGTACTCCGCCTTCGGTATGCACAAAAGTAAAAGGACCTTCGCCTGTAAAAGTAATCATCAAATCGTAACTCGCACCCGCACAAACCGAACCGCCTGCTGAAAGCGTCGCTGTTGGTGCAGGAGTCACATCTATAACCGCTTGTCCTACCAAATCTCCAGCACATCCAGTATCATCTTCGTAAGAAATCAAAGTGTAAGTGACATCAGCAGTAGGATTTACATCAAAAGTAAAAGGACTTAAACTTGAAGTCATCGAACCTTGTCCTACACTATTAGCAGCATACTCAAAGGTATGATTGGCATCTCCGTCAAATTCGATAGAGATAGTCGCCTGTCCGCCTTCACAAATCGTTTGGTCACCGCTAATGGTTGCTTCTGGTGCATCATTGATGCTGACAGTGACACCTGCTCCTTCTATTGCGCCACAACCGTCAGCTTGGGCATTGATAATTGTAAATTCGGTATCGAAAAATAAAGACCCACTGTTAATGACAATCGAACTAGTTGGACTACTTATATTTTGAAAGAATGCCCCATTTCTACGAATAATGAATGAATAAGGCGCGTCTCCAGCGTCAAATGTCACAGTGATATCTGTATTTTCGCCAGCACAAATCGTTGTTGCGCCACTTAAAGTCGCATTGATAGTCGAAGTTGTTACCATCGACGAGCCAAAAACAGTTCCTTCACAACTCGCGTCTTCAACTGAAACTAATTCGTAGCTTGTATTACTACTCGGATTTACCGTTAAGGTGTATGGATTATCAGAAGTTGTAATAATCGGTAAAACAGGCGTTCCTTCTTCTGAATATTGAAAATCCCATGGAGCTGTTCCTGTAAAATCAATCGTCAAATCAAAAGACTCTCCTGGGCAGGCAGACCCACCGCCAGAAATGGTAGCCGTCGGCGCAGTAGAAGTAGTCAAAGTCAATGGCAATGTATCATCACAATTGGGAGCTTCTTGGGCATAAGCAAATATCATTTCTCCATTTGTGGGCTGATAATTTCCTAAAATCTGATTACCAGCATTTGCGGGAGTCGCTGTATGATAAGTCACCGTTGCGCCCAATCCACTATTGTCTATAACATTGATAGTTGAGATATTAAAACTTTCACCAGCACAAACAACAGGTGTCGGTTGCAATAAAAACAAATCTGGACTAGGAGTAATATTCACTGTAAATGACTCTTGAGAGTCACAGGCAGAATTGGGGTCATAAATATAATAAGTGCCACCTACTGTGGTCTGTTGAAATGGATTGTAAGAAGTTCCTAGACCATTTGGTTCGGAGAAATACATCTCATCACCTGATAAATCTACTCCCGTTATCGACGGAAATGTTACTGAACCACAATTGGATAAAGTGCCTGGATTATCAAAAACGGGACCTGTGCCCACAGTGATAACTGCTTCGTCTGTGAAGTTAGAATAGATAGGACAGCCTTGAGAATCTGTTATCGAAAATATGCTATAAGTAACTGCTCCTGTGACAGTTATGTTTTCTGTATGACCGTCAAAAACGTTATTAGCCATAAATGTTCCCCCATTACTATTTTGATAAGTAACATTAAAAGGTCCACCAGAACTAGGTAAGTTAAAAGTCAAAACATCATTAAAAGTACCACAACCAGAACAGGCATCACATTCTACAAAAATATCACTCGGTGTGATAGGAAGTGTTAATGGTATTTCCCAAAGAGGTGCAGTAGAATTATAAGTAGCACAATCTGGAAATTCTGTCCAGTTAGACAAGTCTTTTACTCTATTAATCCATTCTAGTTGAGTAGCAGGACTCATAGGTCCAGTATATTTATTGAAACGTGCATCTCCATTACCGGGCGTTGAAGATTCTACATGAAAACAAGGGTCAACCTCTGGATGTAAGTTAGAGCCACTCGTTTCTCCGTTAGCAGCCCACGTATTTAAAGTATTGTAACCAAATAATATACTCCCACTATAAGTCGCATCGTGCGTATCAATTCCAGAACCTTGAAACCATTCTCCTCCTTGTCCGAAAAAAAGTTGGTCGCCGTCATTTTTTAAGTTCATATTATTGCCTGTCAAAGCAAAACTAATAGCTCCGGGGTGACTAATCGATGTATAAGCTAATGCTCCTGTGAAGTTTTCACAAAAAATGGTAACAACCTCCCCTTGAGGAATGGCTTGATTGAAAGTCATTCGCAAAAAACCTTCTTTGTTACCAAATAAATTTGGAGATTGAAGTTCCCAACCATTATCTATAACGTCAATGAGGGTTCCTACTTCTATGGTTTTAAAGCAAGCAAAACTGATAATATCTGACCCCGAACTAGCAGAGCAGTCGTTATCATTAGCATTTGCTCCTAATACAACCAAGTCACCTGGGAGTAAAGAAGTCTGAGCATAAGTTTTCTCAGCATTTCCAAAATAAAGGAAACAAAAAGCAATAAGAATAAAACGTAGCAACGACATATTGTAAATTTCTTAGATAAACCTAAACGAGTCCTTAAGACTTGCTTAAAGTTAATGTGTTTGTTTACTGTGGAGTTCCGTAGAAAAAGACGGGATTAGTTTGTTGTTGCGGCAAAGATACCATCCAAAGATTGATTCAAAGATTGATTTATGGTTAAGTTCACGTAATTTTTTGAACCACATTAGACAAATTGCGGTTAAGTAGTTCGTATTATTTCTTTAAATAATCATTGCCAACAAAATAATGACCCCGCGAAACACAAAAACGCTGTGTTTTTTACTAATTTCGCGGCATGAAGAGTTGAAAGTTGAGAGTTATGGGTTGAGAGTTATGAAATTTACTAAAATTCACAACTCTCAACTCTCAACTCTCAACTCCTCAATCCCACAACTTTTATAAGTTAAACAACACAACAGAATGTCAAATTTGACCGACCAAGAAGTCGTAAGAAGAGAAAACTTACAAAAAATTGAAGAATTAGGATTCAATCCATTCCCTGCGGAAAAAGTGGAGGTGAATTTTAAAACGACAGACTACACAACTGCACAATACCACGATTTATTAGCTAAGAAATTAGAAGAATTGAATGGTGTTGGACCTGTTGGTGCTGCAAAACTGCGTGATGCATTATTTGCTAATAAATTTCGTACTTCAGAAATCATGAAGGACGAGGAATTGGTAAAAGAATTCAAACTTGCGGAAAACGCAAGCTTTGATGCGGGTGTCAAACGCGAGGCGCAAACTCTAGATGAGTTTTTTAAAGCTGTGAAAACAGAAGCTTTAGGGACACATATGCCTGCGACTTTTGGTCAGATAAAGATTGCTGGTCGCTTCATGGGACAACGTGGACCATTTGCAAAGTTGCAAGACATGCACGGTCGTGTTCAGTTGTACATTGGTAAGAAAGATTTGGGTTCAACTCCAGAGGAAATCGATGTGTACAAGAAATTGGTCAAATTACTAGATATCGGTGATTTCATCAGTGTAGAGGGTGAATTGTTTGCGACAGGCTCTGGTGAAGTCTCTATCAAGGTGTTGAAATTGACATTTTTGAGTAAGTCACTTCGTCCTTTGCCAATCGTCAAAATAGACAAAGAGGGTAACAAATACGATGAATTTACGGACCCAGAATTGCGCTACCGTCAACGTTATGTTGATTTGGTTGTCAATCCTGAAGTGCGTAACATCTTCATCAAGCGTAGTAAAGTTGTGTCTTCGATGCGTAGTTTTTTCGATGCAAAAGGTTGGTTAGAAGTAGAAACGCCTGTATTGCAACCTATCCACGGTGGCGCAGCAGCAGCACCCTTTGCAACGCACCACAATGCACTCGACACGCCATTATATATGCGTATCGCGAATGAGTTGTACTTGAAAAGATTGATAGTTGGTGGTTTTGAAGGTGTCTACGAAATCGGAAAAATGTTCCGTAACGAAGGCATGGACAGAACGCACAATCCTGAGTTTACAAGTATGGAAATCTATGTCGCGTACAAAGATTACATCTGGATGATGGAAATGGTCGAGCAATGTATCGAAAAAATTGCTCTTGATGTCAACGGCAGCACGGAGGTAACTTATGGAGGCAAGACGATTGACTTCAAAGGTCCATATACGCGCATGACAATGGCAGAAAGTATTCAAAAATACACAGATGAGGACATTACAGGTTTGGATGAGGCTGCTTTACGAGCACTTTGTGCAAAATTGCATGTCGCAACTGACCCAAGTATGGGTAAAGGGAAATTGATTGATGAGATATTTGGTGAGAAAGTGGAAGCACACTTAATCCAGCCGACTTACATCACCGACTACCCTATCGAGATGACACCATTGGCGAAAAAGCACCGTACTTCGGAAGGCTTGGTAGAGCGTTTTGAGTTATTTGTAAATGGGAAAGAAATTGCGAATGCTTATTCGGAGTTGAATGACCCAATTGACCAACGTCAGCGTTTAGTAGACCAACTGGAGTTAGGAAAACGTGGAGATGAAGATGCCATGGTTATGGACGAAGATTTCTTACGTGCTTTGGAATATGGAATGCCGCCAACCTCTGGTTTGGGTATCGGTATCGACCGCTTGACCATGTTATTGACGGGTCAACACTCTATCCAAGAAGTATTATTCTTCCCTCAAATGAAGCCGGAAGCATAATGTTTCGCATGTAGAAAAGAAGGAAAAAGGGCAGGAATAAAACATTCTGCCCTTTTTTTTGTCTGAAATCATGAAATTTATGAGCAAAATGCTTGCACCTTACAAAAATAAAAGATATTTTTGAAGTACCGAAAGTTAAAATTCGGCATTTCACAACTCAAACCTGATATAGTGTTTTGCCTAGAGGTTTGAGTATTCAAAAACACAAATTCTTTATTTTTGCCATGTCAAAGCAAAGAGATAAATTTAAGCAAGAAAATCCTCGTAATATTAGCGACGGAAACAGAAAAAGAAAACTAAAACCTGTAAAAAAACAAAAATATAGAAATTACGCCTACGCAGATTTTGACGAAGAGGAGTAAAATGTTACGAACGGTTTAATTTCCTCTTAAACTATTTTATACATTTGCACTCCAGCTCGAAAACCAAAGATATTGTGCTTTCTTAAGAAAGCACTTAAGATGGAGTTTTATATGGGTTTTAGGTGTTTAGTCCTCATTGACGTTTGTCTTTGAGGACTTTTTTTTTGGTTATTCTAAAAATCTACCTTATGTATTTTCTTTGTTGGATAATTTCTTATCTTTGGATTTATTAAAAGATAATCACATGAAACTGATAATTAAGCCTCTTGTATTGTATTCCTAATGCCTCTGGTATTTAATATGTCAATTTTCAGTCTGATTATTTTAAAACGTCTAATATACTAGTAGTCAAGTATTTAAACATATACATAAATTAACACGTTGCATATTAACGGCATATTAACATGTTTGTGGATATGAACACGGTTAGCCTTCATCGAAAAAAGAAAACAAACTAAATTCAAAAACAAAAAAATACAAAATTTGTAAGCATGAATATAAAGCTCTGTTTATTCATAATCGTAAGTTCGATGCTTGTAACTTCTTGTAGTCATTTCCGAGAAATTCGAATTGAGAAATTTTATGAAAAATGGGAAGAAGAAAATAGTGCTATTAACCAAACACAAACAAGCGAAGAGGAAGCGGACCTTCAAAGACTTGTCGATAATATACTATGTGTTTCAAAGAGTAATTATTTTAGTTTTGGTGGCGACGAAAAAAGATTTCCAAAATTAAAATATTCTATTGTACAGAGCAAAATTCAAGTTTTTGTGGTTGAAGAAGTGTCAGAGCAAAATATAAGTGAGTTCAGTAGTCCTGCGTACTTTGCGCATGGCTAATATGGCTTCTGCTGACTTCTTGGTTTATAGAAATACCGAGTCTAATCCAAGACCTACCTCGGTAAGGTGCATCCTCCCGATGCTCGGGACAAGTTCTCTCCGTTGAATCTGTTGACATCTACATAGCTATGCTTTGGGTTCTTACGCAATATCGCGCGGTGAATAGCCAGCCTTTAGTATGTTCCCGATGCTCGGGACAGGTGGTGCTACCTTGACCACATCGCTATGCCTCTTATATCATTCCTGTTCGTACATTCCAACTTTCGCAGTCCCGCTTACTTCAGACCAAACCTCACGGTTTACGCCCTTGCGGCTTGCTATATGCAGCTATTCACTTTCTGCATAAGGAGAACTTGCATCTCCTAAGAGTCTTGATAATTTTATCAAGTTTTTCTTTATCTTTGAGGATAAAGAGTTGATGCCCATTCGAGGCACACACAATGCATACAACGGCAATAGTTCCCATGCGGTCGCTATTGCGTGGATGCAAAACCGTTCTGCCTCATGAATAAAAAATAAAAAAGATGAAAAGAAAAATTCTGTTAAACCTAATTTTAATGTTTGTGATTTCTTTATCATTAAAGTCACAAACAGAATTGCCAATTATTCATTCAAAAATAGATGTGATTGATATCAGGAACGGAAACGAATTAGTTGAAGGAAATTGGTCATTAGCTCCTGAGGCTAAACCCGATATTTATACTTCGAATAAAATTGGTGAATTTGTGACGTTTTATACCGATTTGGACTCAATAAGATACAGAATTCATCCAGATTCAGTTTACAACTTTGTGATTTTACTAAATGGACAAGATTCTGCTTACACGCAAATAAAATATGCTCCCACTTATTTGGATGTTTTAAAAGGTGCAAAAGAATACAATAACGATAAAATAAATCTTCCCAAATTTTCTTATCAAGATTCATCGGATACAAATTTAAAAACTCTTAGAGCGGAATTTAAACTTGATTCAATCGCTGGTGGAGGAAATGAAGTTTCAAAGATTCTCAATTTAATGCATTGGATTCATGATTTGATTCCTCACGACGGAAATCACGAAAACCCAATAGTAAAAAACGCTATGAGTTTGATATCAGAGTGCAAAAAAGATGAAAGAGGCTTGAATTGTCGTGGATTGGCAACAGTATTAAATGAATGTTATTTAGCATTGGGAATAAAATCAAGGTTTGTAACCTGCATGCCGAAAGATTCAATTTTCAATGATTGTCACGTAATAAATATGGTTTTTTCAAAGGAGTTAAATAAATGGATTTGGATAGACCCGACTCATGATGCTTATGTTCTTGACGAAAAAGGACAACTTTTGGGTTTAATGGAAGTCAGAAAAAAACTTATTAATGGAGAAACAGTCATATTAAACCCTGATGCTAATTGGAATAATAAAGCATCAACAGTAAAGGAATATTATCTTTTAGAATACATGGCAAAAAACCTGTATCGTTTTAGTTGTCCAGTAAAAAGTGAACATGACTATGAGACTAATGAAAAAGGAAAAATTAGAGAGTATGTCGAATTAATTCCTTTGGACGGATTTAATCAGGCACCAAAAATATCTGAAAAAACTTATAAAAAGTCGGGAGTTACATTTAAAACGTATAAAACTAATAATCCAAATCAGTTTTGGGTAGAACCGAACTAAAAAAACAACACGAAGGCAGAACACAGCATCTATTTTCAGCAGCGCTATGCGCGCCGCCGAAAATAGATGCAAAACCGTTAGCTGCCATGAGGAAGAAAAAATGCTGAATCTAAAATTTACAATTCCAATATTTCTAATTCTAATTTTTGCTTGTTCATTTGATAAATCGAATGGAGGAAAAATAAAAGGAGAAAAGGAAAAAAGTGTTCTTTTGATTGGTGTAACTCACTTCAATCAATTTGGAACTTATGGTTTAAAACCTTTGGACATCCTAAATGAAGAAAATCAAGTTGCACTTAAAAAAATTGGTAAATCCGTAAAAAAAATTAACCCATCAAAAATCTACGTGGAATGGGAACAAGATTTTCAGCAACAATTGGATTCTATATATCACCAGTATTTGAAAAATGGAGATGTCAACAATGCCGATTTTTTCAAAAGTGAGTTTTACCAGTTAGCCTTTAGAATCGGGAAACTCGCTGAGATTAAAAGCATTTCTGCAATCGACCGTGGTAAATCTTTGTTTCCAATTGATAGTATATTAATGACTTTAGATTCCATCTCAAAGGAAGAATTGAATGCTGAAATTTCAAAATATCAAACGGAAATAACCAATAAAATCAATAATCAAATCGAAAATGGCGAAAATATTTTGTCAATTCTAACAGAAATAAATTCTGAGGAATCAAGGAAAAAAGACCTAAATTCTTCACATTCATTACTGAAATATGGTAGTATTGGTAATGAAATAGGAATAAAAACGCTTACTAATTGGCACGAAAAGCACTTAGCGATTTGGTCAAGAATCCAAAAGGAAACTAAAGATATTCCAAACCCAAATATTGTGATTATCTTCGGAATGAGTCACATAGCGATTTTAGAGAAAATAATCGAAATGGACGGAGAATGGAAAATTGAGAATTTAGAAACAATAATTTAAAAAGAATACAGCAGCCAATCGTATGTTGACAAAATGGCTAAAAAATATCCACTGCGCCAGTAAGTCTGCCCCTATCTCCCAACAAAAGTTCTTGATATTGATGAGCACAAAGTGACATCAACAGGAGGTTAGGGTTTTGTTCTCCACTGTAATCATAAGTTAATTTTCTATCACTATAATTATGTAAGATTTTAGAAACTAATATTCCTTCAGAATTCCGACATTCCAAGATATTAGGATTTACCCACTTTAATATCGGTCGTAGAGAGTATCTACTGTTGTCTTGAAGTAAATGGATTGTAGTTCCGTCACGTTCCATATTGGCGACGCGTTCTCCTGTATCCGTGTAGACAGATTGTACGCCAAATTTTTCAATTTTGATGAAATACGTCTGGCCTTTTACTTTGATGGGCTTTATCCGCTTTTTAAGCTCACGGTGTCTGTAAAATTTTGGTGCTAATGAGACTATTTTTTCACCTTTTTCATCGTAGAAATCTATACGCTCATACAATTCAGAAAATTTTGAAATCTTGTTTGATAAAAAGGTTTGAGCTGATGAAATTAAAGCGACATGTAGGAGAGCTAATACTATAATAGTTTTTTTCATAACGATTATGTTTATTCCATTTTAGTTAGAAATATTACAGAACCAACACGTCATGCCATAAATTGTTTAATTGGGCTAATGAGATTTCACATTTAATTATTTGCTAAATTAATTCAATTAAAGAATAATAAACTAAACAGGTGTTCTCTAGCCAGATTTCTCACTGCGTTCGAAATGACAAAAAAAGTAACTACTCAGGTTGGTATCGGTCACTTTGCCTAAAAAAGAGTGATACAATTAAGATTTATCGTAAGAATAGAAAAAAGTTAGTGCCCGATACCTAATTTTAAGCCATGAGTAAGGTATCGGGCACTGATTTTTGTTTAAGATACTGTTAATTTTCCAAGTTGCATCTTAGATTTAACTAAAGTGACCGATACCTGAATAGTTACCAAAAAAAACTATTGATTTTCTTTGTTAGAATCATAAACTAATAGATATTTACAACACAAAACAAAGAAAAAATATGCCATCCCTATACAAATCAGAAGCAGGAAAAAACGAAATCATCACATTATACGATGAAAAATTAAGCGACTTAAATATCGACTATAAGTACAAGTCCGTAGACTCCTCTTACGGAAAAACCAACATAATCATTACTGGAAATCCAGAGAATCCACCATTAATCATAGTGCATGGTTCAAATGGATGCGCGCCAATTAGCTTAGAAACTTATCCTAATCTATCGTCTCAATATCAAGTGTTTGCGATTGATGTCCTTGCTCAACCTAATAAAAGTGCGGAGACCAGACTGAGTATGAAAGATGACTCTTATGGAAAATGGATGAATGAAATCATAGCTTCGTTAAAGTTAGAAAATGTAACTTTGGTAGGCTTTTCCTTTGGGGGTTTGGTGATTTTGAAGACTTTAATCAATCAGGAAGACAACATCAAAGAAGTATTTTTAGCGGCTCCAGCCTACATCGTCAATGGAAATCCTTTAAAAGCTTTGTTCAAAATATTCATTCCGATGAAAATGTATATGAGAACGAAAAAAGCGAAATATGTAGAGAAATTCCTGAGGGAAGTATTCACTGATAGAGATGAATTTGCCATAAGTTATCTGTCTAAAGTTTTTCTACATTTTGATATGGACTTCACGCCTGTTCCTGTTATTAGTGATGCAGAAGCGCAGGAGATTCAAACAGCTATAACATTGATTGCGGCAAAAAATGACATTCTATTTCCTGGCGAAAAAATGCTTAAAAGGGCTTCTAAAATATTTTCATCTGTTAAGCAAACGGTGCTATTTGAGAATTCTAAACATGTTCAGAACAAAACTGACAATAGGAAGATTGAAGCGTTAATTATGAAATAACATCAAAATAATTTACCTACCAACTATCGGTATTTTGTACACTCCTGCAAAATGAAATATTTCGAATTAAACCTTTTCGAATATTCGTAGTCTAATTTCCACACATTAAAAATTAGACAAAATGAATATCAGAACACTTACATTTCTTCTAGCCACGGCATTCTTAATAATAACGCGTTTTGCAAACGCACAAACTGCGACCCAATTCGGTCCAGACGGTTTTGTACAGATAGAAGACGGCTCAGGTGGCTTTTTTGCGAGTATCGATGCAGGAGATAGATTTAGTAGAGACCACGATGTCGCAGGGGATATTAATGGCGACGGAGTGCTTGACCTTGTGGTTGGAGCGCGCTCTGATGATGACGGACAGACGGATGCGGGTGCGGTCTACATTCTATTTATGAATAGTGACGGAACAGTTCAATCCAATCAAAAAATCTCAAATTTAGAAGGCGGATTTACGGAAGTCTTAGTCGAGAATAATTTCTTTGGTTATGGCGTCGCGGGCATTGGAGATTATGACGGGGACGGCATTCCTGATATTGCGGTTTCAGCATTGTCTCAAGCGAATACTGCCGTTTTTATCATCCACCTAAATGCAGACGGTACGGTCAAAGACTATGTAAAAAACTCAAATATTACGGCGCAAGGCTTATCTGCCATTGGTGATTTGAATAATGACGGTAAAATTGACTTAGTTGCCTGT
Source organism: uncultured Saprospiraceae bacterium (assembly GCA_937923465.1). Lineage (GTDB taxonomy): Bacteria > Bacteroidota > Bacteroidia > Chitinophagales > Saprospiraceae > JAHDCG01. Next base: position 2,749 of record CALDUB010000124.1, on the reverse strand, counting down.
GACCCAAGTGCAAATGCTGGTGGCGTTCAAAGAGGCGCGATAAGGATTTTGTTTTTTGATGATAATTCAGAGGTAATAGACGCCAATACCGTTACAATTAGTTCAACACAAGGCGGTTTTGGAGAAGGTTTGGAAAACAATGATAGATTTGGAGGCAGAGAGGTGGCTATGCTCGGTGATTTGGACGGCGACGGTACTCAAGAATTGGCAGTGGGCGCGTTTATGTCAAATGAAGGAAAAGGAGCTATTTGGATACTTTCTCTGGATGCGAATAACTATAATGTGGTTTCAAAATTGAAAATTACAGAGGGGATGAATGGTTTTTCGGATGAACTAACAGACAGCGCCAATCCCAATGGAACATCTGGCGCCAGCTTTGGACATTCGATGTGCGCTGCTGGGGATTTGAATGGAGACGGTGTTCCTGATTTAATAACAGGCGCTAATCAGCAAGAGGAAGGCTCGGGTTATATTTTATATCTGAATAGTGATAAAACCGTCAAAACTTATACGCGCATTAACAATATCGACGGTGGTTTTGACCTAAATCTTGAATCGGAAGAACGTTTTTCTCGCTCTATTTCATTTATTGGTGATTTACGTGGCGACGGTACAATTGCTGTAAATATCGGTGGCGGCGCAGGAACAACGGGTATATTATATTTGTTGTTTTTCAAGCCTTGTGATTTCACAGAGGAAGCAGGTTTTAATCATTGGAATGGCGGCAATACATTATTCTCAAATTGGAGTCATGCCATGCAAATGTTGACCAGTGACTCTCTAACATTTGAACAATGTACTTTTAAAGCCTTTGAAACAGATGCGGCTTATATGACTTACAATTTCAATGACGGAAGGTGTATTTGCAAGGACTCTGATGCTATTTTAACGGAGAGTACCGAGTTGAGTACTGCCTATTCAAATGAATGTTTCAGTGGTTTTGTATCCTCTAATAGCAATCAATTAAGCGAAGACCTATCAATTGATATTTATCCAAATCCTACTGTTTCTGAAGTCATCTTAACAACGAGTGAGATTTCGTTTTCTGCGAAAGATGAAATTAGATTGTACAATGTTATAGGAGAATTACTTTACACGTCGACTATAAAAGGACAGCAAACTAAGCTTGATTTATCTGCATATACGAGTGGTATTTATTTTATTCGTGCTGAGATTAATGGTGTTTCTGGGACTTTTAAGGTATTGAAGGAGTAAAAAATAACGTTCTCCGTCAAATCGTGTGACAGGAAAAAAATGAAAAGCTAAAATCAAATAAAAACAGAGCAAAAAGATGACAAGAAAAGAATTCGTAAAAGCATGTGGACTACTCGGAATAAGTGTTCCGTTTCAATCTATGTTTGCTTCTTGCAACAAAGAAATTGTAGAAATTTCTGATTTCACTGGTTCTGTTATGATTATTGGAGCAGGTGCCGCAGGAATGGCATCTGCTCATTTTCTTGCGCAAAAAGGGATTGATTTTCAAATCTTAGAAGCCTCGAATACATATGGAGGAAGAATGAAACATACGACATCATTTGTAGATTTTCCGATACCTCTTGGTGCAGAATGGCTACATGTCGCAGAAAGTGAATTAGCTAATATTGTCAATAATACCTCTACTCAAATATCTACACAATTTGAGGCTTATCAGGCACAAGGTCAAGTTGCTTATTTTGAAGAGGGCAATTTAAGTTACGCGAATATTTCAGATGATTTTGGCAATGATTTTATAGACAAAAAATTTATCAATTCGAGCTGGCTTGGCTTTTTCGAAGAGTATATTTTGCCTGACATTAGTTCAAAAATAAATTTTGACACTCCGATAGTATCCATTGATTATCAGGGAGATAAAGTAATCGCTACTGATAATAGTGGTCAAACTTATGAAGCTGATAAGTTAATTGTAACAGCACCATTAAAGATACTGCAAGAAGGCGCTATTGCTTTTACGCCTCAACTACCTTCGTCGCATCAAAATGCCATTCAAGATGCTCCTGTATGGGGAGGCATAAAGGTTTTTTTAGAATTCTCAGAGAAATTCTATCCTCTTTATCTTAGCTTCCCAGATAGCGAAACATCCGTAGGACAGCGCGTTTATTACGATGCGGCTTATGGACAAAATTCGGCGTCAAATGTTTTAGGATTAGTTGCGCTCGGAGCGCAAGCCAATCAATATCAAGAGTTAACGGGAGATGCCCAACGAGACTTCATTCTCAATGAGTTAGATACTGTATTCAATAGTTTGGCTTCTCAAACTTACATCAAACATATTGTCCAAAATTGGGATGATGAGCCCTACATTCACAGTGCTTATTTAGCTGATAATGCGGCATCCAATATCTCCAGTCGCTTGTCAAAAAGTATAGAAGAAAAAATCTATTTCGCGGGAGAAGCTTATACACAAGAAGATGATTGGGGCGGCGTCCACAATGCTACTCGAAGTGCACGAGATGTGGTAAATGAATTTACTTAAATTGAAAAATAAATAGAAACAAAAATATTACTCGCACTCTAAGCTCTTTAATTGTCAGAAGCTTAAATAGTAAAATAAAAAATATACATTTTATTTCGCCAAACACTTGTCTTTTAGCCTAATATTTGCAATAATTCTAATATCCCTCTTTCTAGCCGCTTCCCAAAAGCGGTAAAGAAACATTCCCGTTCCATCCAACCTAGCCTGGTCTCCCTCGGAGACCCTATTATTTCATTTGCCTTAGGTGCCCCCCGCGACCAAAGACATTACCATGAG
>CALDUB010000123.1 GCA_937923465.1 uncultured Saprospiraceae bacterium | reverse complement strand
GAGGTCGGTAGCGGACTTGAACCGCTGTAACAGGTTTTGCAGACCAGTGCCTAACCGCTCGGCCAACCGACCTTATGTATGTATAAAACGCATTGAATATAAAAAGGTTTCACATTCTTCTTATTTATTATTCAAATTTGTAATATCATTTAAAATAAAAAAAACTCGCTAATCAAAAGATTAACGAGCTTTTGGCGCTTCTTCTAGGGCTCGAACCTAGGACCTACGGATTAACAGTCCGCCGCTCTAACCAACTGAGCTAAAGAAGCATTTTACTTTGTAATTTGTACACAACTTTTTCTTATAAAAGTCTTTTTAATAGTGTACCTTTCGAAAGCGGATGCAAATATATAGCTTCTCTATATATCGCGCAACCCTTAGGGCACTTTTTTTTCAAAAAAATATGTAATCTATTTTGTTTTTTGACTTAATAAACTGACTGTTAGTAGGTTATGTGCGGAATAAAATTTCAATAAAAATGAAAGTATTTTTATTTTTACTCTGTTTTACCTTGGAAAAGTCGAGATGGGGCTTCCTCGCAAACAATTTCTATCTTTACGTCATCGTATTTTTTACATTTAATTTATTTTAAATATGTTTTCGACACTCCGTTCAGTTTTTCGTTGTTTATTATTGGTAGTAGTATGTTTATATCATCTAATTCCTCTTTTGATAATTTCTGCTATCAAAGGACATAGTTTGACGCGTGCTTTACAAGTCAGAAAACTCTTTTGCCAGAGAGGATTGAAAGTACTAAACACTACTTTGGAAGTTAAGGGGAAAATCTATGATGAAGGTCCCGCGATTTTTATTTCCAATCACCGTTCTTATATAGACCCGATGGCTGCCTTGAAAGATATAAAAGCATTGCCTGTTGCCAAGGCCGAAGTGGCGAAATGGCCGCTTATTGGTTATGCCGCAAAAGCTACAGGAATCATGTATGTCAAACGAGAGGATAAGAGCAGTCGCAGTAGTACTCTTGGTGCAATGAAGAAAACATTGGATATGGGATATTCTGTTTTAATTTATCCTGAAGGAACAACGACTAAAGAACCGACAACATTACCATTTAAAAAAGGAGCATTTGGTTTGGCAGTGACTCAAAATATGCCAATAGTTCCAATTGCCATTAGCTATGATAATCCTGACGCAATCTGGGACGGACCAGAGTCTTTTGTTGGTCACGTCATTCAGTTGTTTAAAAAGAAAAAGAATCGTATCAAAATGCGTTACGGTGAGCCTATTCGTTCAGATGACAATAAAGTCCTTTTAGCAAAAACACAATCGTGGATAAATGAACAAATATTAGAAATGGAAGCGGAATGGGAAAAGGCTTAGTAATTTTACTTAGTAAATTTCTTCGTAGAGTAAACTTAAAATGTTCTATCTCTTTGTTATATTTGTTATAACATAATTATTTTTAATAAAACTGGATATAGAATAATCAATTTTCAATCGATAATAATCAACAAAAATGCTCGTATTTCCATTTGGTGATGACAATGTAAAAGGTGGATACTTTCCTTTATTCACTTATATTTTTCTGGCAATTAATGTCTTGGTTTTTCTCTATGAAATCCAACTGTCGGAACCTGCACTGGCGAGCTTCTTTCATAACTTTGGAACTATCCCCGCAGAAGTGACAGAAGGTCATGATACGCACACTCTATTCACCAATATGTTTCTACATGGCGGTTGGGCGCATCTCATCGGGAATATGCTTTTCCTATGGATTTTTGCAGATAATATCGAAGCACTTGTTGGGTCGCCACGGTTTTTTATTTTCTATGTTGTCGGCGGTTTAGCTGCATCTTTTGGACATATTTGGTTCAATTGGGACAGTACAATTCCTGCTGTTGGCGCGAGTGGGGCAATCGCAGCTGTCATGGGGGCATATTTTGTTCTTTTTCCCCAGTCTCGGATTAAAATGCTATTCTTAATCTTTCCATTTACTGTTCCTGCAATTGTCTTTTTAGGATTTTGGATATTTTCACAAGTGTCAAGTGGGGTAGCGGGATTAGCAGTAGAGACAGCAGAGACGGCGGGTGTTGCTTGGTGGGCTCATATTATTGGTTTTGCATTTGGAGTGTTAGCTGGATTTTATTGGCGAGTGCAAGGCGCATTGAAGGGAAGTTACTTTGAGCGTAAAGAGGTTTATGTCTAGGTAATGATAGATCTAGTGAAAAAATGCTCTCGCAACAACCAGTCGCGAGAGCATTTTTTCATCTAAAGAGATTAATCTAAACTATCTTAAACTCCTTCTTCAATTCCAACAAAGCCACACTCTCAATGTGATGCGTATGCGGAAACATGTCAACCGCGCGCATTTTCGAGACGTCATATTTCTCACTCAATAGAGCCAAATCACGTGCCTGCGTTGAAGGATTACAAGACACATAAACGATTTTTGGAGACTCTAACTTGAGAAACATGTCAATCACATTTCCGTGCATACCTGCGCGCGGAGGGTCGGTGATAACTAGGTCTGGCTGACCGTGTTCTTTCGCAAATTCGTCCGTCAAAATATCCTTCACATCTCCTGCGTAGAAAATGCAATTATCAATTTCATTCATCTTCGCATTCTCCTTTGCATCTTCGATGGCAGGAGCTAATTCCTCGATTCCTACAACTTGCTTTGCTGATTTAGCGAGATAAAGAGCGATACTTCCTACACCAGTATAAAGGTCATAGACATTTTGGCTACCGTCCAATCCTGCAAAATCAACGATGACATCGTAGAGGTTTTCAGCTTGTTTTGTATTCGTTTGGAAGAAAGACTTTGGTCCAACTTTAAACTCTACATGACGCAAGCGCTCACGAATATAAGGCGCACCATGAAATAATTTCATTTCCATATCGCCAACATAATCGTTGACTTTTGGATTGACACAAGTGTAAGCACTCGTGATGTTTGGAAACTTCTCAATGAGCGCATCCATGTATTTCTTTATCTTTTTCTCCGCAGGGTCGCGGAAAACCATGATAATCAAAATCTCTCCCAAAGAAGTAATACGAATGAAAACATTACGCATCATTCCTGTCTTCATCTTAGGGTCGTAGAAGGTCAATTCTTGTTCCTCCGCTAGTTCGCGCATGAAATTTCTAATGGCGTTTGAGGGTTCATATTGCAACCAACATTTATCGACATTCAAAATTTTATCAAAAGCACCCGCACGGTGAAAACCCAATACATTTTCTTCGTTAGAAACACCAGACTTTACCTCTTCCTCAGTCAACCAACGCTTATTGCAAAATGTAAACTCCATTTTATTACGATAAAATAAAGTCTCCTCACAAGCTAAGATATCTTGAAAATCCGCTACTTCAACCTTCGCCAAACGCCTCACGGCATCACGCACGACACGGTCTTTTTCGCTCAATTGTTTTTCGTAACTCAAGTGCTGCCACTTACAACCACCACACTGCTCGAAGTGCTCACAGGTTGGCTCTACGCGGTCTTCCGACAAATGATGAAATGCGATAGGATAACCCTGCGCCACACCTTTTTTCTTACGTAAACTCTGTACATCTACAATATCGCCAGGCGCCACACGCTCCACAAAAATAACTTCGCCTTCCTCACTGCGTCCCACGCCTTTCCCTTTATCAGCGATACCCGTTATTTTAACGTTCGTGAATATTTTACGCTCTCTTTTTTTTCCTCTTCTTGCCATGAAAATAAGTTGTTGGTTGTACGTTGTTTGTTGTTAGGCTCTAACAATCGGTACAAAGGTATTTCTTTTCCTAAGAAAATAGGCTATCTAATCCGATTTCGCTTACAAAAAAAGGACTTTGAGATTAACTCCCAAAGTCCTTTTACACTATAACAGCTGTCCGTCGTATGTCGTCAACGGTCCATTATTTAAGCATATCTCCGACGAATAGTTTTTATCAAAATTTTCGCTTTACTTTTCTTATTGCGTTTAGTCCAGCCATATTTTTCTACTACATTAGTAGCCAAATATTGCTTAGCCTCATCAAAGTTTCTTAATTGATTTAAGTCTGTCATGACTTTTTTAAATGCATTTGCATCTCCTCCGAAAAGTTCGTTAACCGTTAGAATTCTTTCATTCAATCCCATGGCTTTCATCAAGTCAGTTAATGGTCTAGAGCTTAACCTTTCTGATAAGTCCGTCGCTTTTTTGACTTCAAAAAGCTCTAACACATCGTCGTCATCCGATAGTTGAACAGGAGGTGTAGGTGCCTTAACCACTGGTGGTGGTGTCACAGGGGTAGGAGGTACGTAAACTGGTGCAGGCTTAGGTGTTGGTGGCGGGGGCGTAGCAACACGCGGTGCTGGCGCAGGTGTTTCTGCGATAAACTCTTTTACTTCATCAGTCAACTCAATCACTCGTGGTTTTCTAACTACTGGTGCAGGTGGTGGCGGAGTTGGTTTAGGAGTAGATTTAATAATTTCGACCTTACGTTTTACCTTCTTTGGTGCTGCAATAGTTGCATTATTATCCAAGAAAACTTCGTAAAATTGACGTACATAACTACGCATCAAATCTTTTTCAATTGTAGCAATACTACCATCCGCGTCATTTTCCATACCACTGTACAGAGAATTAATTTTATCTAAAAGTTTTTTCGCTTTTTGCAAGTCCATGTTGTGTTGGATTTGTTGTTGTTCTATATTATTCGTAAAATTGGTCTTTAAGTAGTCTAAAACAATTACCTTAACATCTAAAATAGGACAATTTTCCGCCTGATTTCACTTGAAAAACCTTCGTGTAGTTACGGCTTCCGATGCTCGGAACGCAGTATATTCAGTTTTTTAAGCCAAATCAGACAAAAAATATCCTCTATTTTAGTTGTCAATATAATTATATCAGACTACTTATTAACGGATAATTATACTTACTCCGTATCTCAAAAGTAAAGATATTTTTGTCAAATCAAAATTATAAAAGATGTTAGACCTTAGATATTAGACTTTACAAATCTGTATCCAACATCTAATAAGTAAAAAAAGAATATGGCTATTGCAAAACCATTCAATCTACAAGGTTGGATAGACGACCACCGTCATTTACTCAAACCACCTATTGGTAACAAACAAATTTACCTTGAAAATGATGATTACATTGTCATGGTTGTTGGCGGTCCAAATGGTCGGAAAGACTATCACTACGAAGATGGTGAAGAGTTATTTTACCAAATAGAAGGTGATATTACTCTTAAAATCATTCACGAAGACGGAACACCTGAAGATATCGAAATCAAGGAAGGGGAAATGTTTCTTCTACCTCCGCGTATTCCGCATTCGCCGCAGCGCCCTGCGAATACGATAGGTTTGGTTATTGAACGCTACCGTCGGGATGGCGAAGAGGATAAGTTGATGTGGTATTGTGAAAATTGCAATAACAAATTGCACGAGGCTACTTTTGAGATGAGCGACATTGTGAATCAATTGCCGCCCGTTATGAATAACTTCATGAATAGTGAAGAGTTGAGAACTTGTAATGAGTGTGGGGATGTGATGGGGAAGGTCTAGATTTCAACTATGAACGGTTTAACCATAAACTATGAACCCCGTCTCAGTAAATGTAATACTGAGACGAAGTTCATGGTTAAATCGTTCATGGTTCATAGTTAAAAGAATCAGTTTTCTCGCCAAAAATAAGGAGTAAACAAGACCAAAACCGAAAACAATTCCAATCTCCCCAAAAGCATTAAAAGACACAAGAACCATTTAATCTGTGGACTTAGCCAAGCAAAATTATCGACAGGACCGACTTGTCCCAGACCTGGTCCTACATTTCCTAGAGTAGTCGCGACAGCACCAATTGCGGTCTTAAAATCTAAACCCATAATGCTGACAACGATGACTCCTAGCACAAAAATCATTAGGTAAATTAAAAGAAAAGTCATGATATGCGTTCGTACTTTTCCGCTAACAGTTTGTCCGTTTAGTTTTAAAGGGACGATAGCTTGTGGGTGTAAAATGCGTTTGAATTCTAAAGCAGAATTTCGGAAAAAAACCAAGTGTCGCACCAGTTTTATACCACCACTTGTCGACCCTGCACAGGCACCCATAAACATTAAAATCAAAAACAACATTGTCAGACTTCCCGTCCAAGAAGTGTAATCTGCAGACACAAACCCCGTCGTCGTAATCATCGATACAATCTGAAAAAGACTGTCTCTGAAAGCCTTTTCAAAACCCAAATCTGTCACATTGTAGACGGTTGCCGCAACAATAACCGTCAACAAACTAACGAGTCCAAGGTACGTTTTGAACTCGTCACTCTGCCACACATTCTTCCAATTTCCTTTCAAACTATGATAAATGACACTATAATTTATCCCTCCAATAAACATGAAAAAGATGATTGGATATTGGATGCGAGGCAAATCAAAATCCATCATACTTCCATTTTTAGTAGAAAAACCTCCCGTCGAGAGTGTTGTGTAAGCATGATTTATAGCTTCATAAAAAGTCATTCCCATACCCCACAAAATCAACATTAAGGTAGCTGTCAAGCCAACATATAAAAACCACAAGCGCTTGGCTGTTTCTTGAATACGCGGGTGAATTTTATCAGAAGTCGGACCAGGAGCCTCTGCCACAAAAAGCTCAATACCACCAATGCCTAAGAGTGGAAATATGGCGACTGTCAATACAATTATCCCCATACCACCAATCCACTGCGTCATGCTGCGCCAATACAAAATACCTTCTGGAGTTGCTTCAATATCGTTGAGAATAGATGCTCCCGTAGTCGTCATACCTGACATGACTTCAAAAAATGCATCCGTAAAATTGTCGATAGTACCGCTAATTAGATAGGGGAGTGTCGAGAAAGTAACCATACTTAACCAACCTAGAGTAACGATGAGGTAACCCTCACGCTTGTTGATTCTATTACCCGTTTTGAACTTGTATAGCCAAAGGAGGAGTCCCGCTAAAATCGTAACACCACCAGAAAAAAACAAGTGGGTAGCATCATTACTTTCAAAGTGTAATGAAAAAGGAATACCTGTAAACATCATACAACCGATGATGATAAGCAAAACCCCAAGGACGTTTGAAATCGGTCCGAAATTTATCATTGAAGGGTGGTTACTGGTTATTAATTATTGGTTATTATGATATTTTTTGCAGTTGGCAAGTGATGTAATCTCACTTACTTATAGTTAATGATTATGTCTTGTTTTTTGATTTTACTATCTTCCACTTAACAATAGCTAAAGATGAAAATAACCAATAACAAGCAATCAATAACTTTGTCACCCCGACGAAGGAAGGGAACTACCTAAACAGTTTCTCCAAACGTGAAATAGACTCAGGAAGTGCAAAAATAATCACTTTATCTCCCTTTTGTAGTTGAAAATTACCGTCAGGTATCAGACTCTCTTCTCCACGAATAACACCGCCAATAATCGCTGTGTCAGGAAAATGCAAATCTTTCAAAGACTTTTTGGTTAGTTGATTTTCTTTGTCTATTGAGTACTCGATGACTTCGGCATCTACACCGTGTAAAGCTGTTATCGCCTCGATGTGCCCTTTTCTGACAAAACGAAAAATATTACTAGCCGCGATTAATTTTTTATTGATTAAAGTATCTACTCCGATATTTTGTGAAATATGCGTGTATTCTTTATTCTCAACCTGTGCGATTGTTTTATAAACACCTCTGTTTTTTGCAGTCAAACAAGCAATTATATTCGTCTCATTATTACCTGTCAATGCGATAAACACATCCATTCTACTTAGACCTTCACTTTCTAGAAGGTCAATATTAGAGGCATTTCCATGGATGATTAAAGTATTGTCTAAGTGCTCTGCAAGAAGTTTACAACGATTTTTATTCTTTTCAACTAACTTGACATTATAGTCTTTTTGTAAAGATAAAGCCGCCTCGTAAGCTAAGCCCGAGCCTCCGACAATCATGACGTTTTTGACCTCAACGTGCTTACGACCGACGAAATCTTCAACATCTTTGATACAACTGGCTTTTGAAATGAAATAAATGTGGTCGTTGCGACGCAAGACAGTATCTCCACGTGGGATAATCGTCTGATGACCACGCAGAATGGCGATAGGAAGAATGGTATTTTGTAAATTCTTATCTTGAATCTCATTTAAAGAACGACTGACTAGAGGGCTATAATCATCTAGAGTTAAACCTACTAGATTTATTTTCCCGTCTTCAAATTCGAATATATCTGTAAAAGAGCACTGTGAAACTAATCGCGTCAACTCCTTCGCAGCCAAACTTCGGGGTGAAATCAGATTGTCAACACCTAGTTTTTTAAAAAGCTCTAATTGTTCATCAGCTAGATATTCTCGATTTTTGACTCGTGCGATGGTTTGTTTTGCCCCCAGCTGCTTTGCCAAAATCGCGGTCATTAAGTTATTCTTCTCGGAGGTTGTGACCGCTAAAAAAAGGCTAGCAGAGTTTACATCTGCTTGGCGCAATACTTTGATTGATGCACTATCCCCACGCAGTGTCATTACATCTAAATGGGTTGCGGCATAATCTAAAACTTCTTGATTTTCATCAATCAAAATAATATCTTGATTTTCAAAAGCTAAAAGTTCTGCTAAGTGAAACCCTACGTCGCCAGCTCCTGCTATGACTATTTTCATGAAAATTGTTATTTTTTCTTTCCAGAAACGACGAATCGCTATCTTTATTCGTTTGAAAGATGGGTTTGATTTCCTTTACTTACAAACTTTATTATTTTTGTCAAATAAAAGAAGATGTAAAGCTTCTAATTAAACACAGAAGTTATCGACAAGTTTAGTAACTAATCCTATCCTATTTAAATGAAAGACAGGACATAGTTGATTTTAAAAGTTCAAAATCTGACATTTCAAAATATCATAAAATATTAAAATTATGAAAGTTCTGATGGTTTGTTTGGGTAATATCTGTCGTTCGCCTCTAGCGGAAGGGATATTACAGCGCAAAGTTGAGGAAAAGGATTTGAATTGGCAAATAGATAGTGCAGGAACTGGTTCGTGGCATGTAGGCGAGTTACCAGATTCTCGTTCTATCGCAGTTGGAAAAAAGTATGGCATTGACTTAACGAGTCAACGTGCGCGACAATTTAAGAAGATAGACTTAGACCGTTTTGATTTGATTTTTGCCATGGATAGTTCTAATTATCAGAATATTTTGAAATTAGCAGAAAACCAAGCCCAAAAAGACAAAGTTAAACTCATCATGAATGAGGCAGCTCCTGGACGTAATGAAGCAGTCCCTGACCCTTATTGGGATGATAATGGGTTTGAAAAAATTTATCAGATGTTAGATAAAGCAAGCACTAAGATTATTGAGAACTACAATTCTTAAATATCAATTGCCGTTTAGCAGATAAATACATTATATTTTTTCTGATTCTCATCTATTAATAAAGGCTTTCATTAACTTGCATTTGAATTGATTTTTCATCGGCTAAAGACATAAAATACACACCAACGTATACTACTATGAGCGACAAGTTCGCCTTTTTCTTTGTTTCTATTTTTGTACTCCTCACTTTTTCGTTTGAGCTTAATGCTGAGACGAATGCTAATGCTGTGCCCGATAGTCTGTTTAAGGAGGCTATCAAACATGCTAAAAAAGGAAAATATCGTCAGGCGTTTTCTGACTTTGATGAGGCAATCAAGTTATACTCTGAAGAAAATGCGGACTCTCCAGATGTTGCAAAAACTTATATTTACATAGGGCACATTGAACGCCGAAGAGGTAATCATGATGCCGCTTTGTCAAGTTACGAGAAGGGACGAACCATTCTTTTTAAAGACGACGATAGAGATGTAGAGGAGGTTATTAACTTGTACATGGGAATGGGAAGCGCATACCGCTATATTCAAGATTTTTCAAGGAGCTTGGATTATACTTTTGAAGCTTTGAGATTGTGTGAGGAGGAACATGGTTCGGATTACTATCGTGTCGGTTTTTTGTATAATAACATCGCCAATATCTATGATGACCAAAAGGACTTTGATAGTGCATTAGAATATTATGGTTTGTCAAAGGACATTTTGGAGCGGAGTTTCGCGGATAATTCTCAGCGACTATCTAATGTTTATACGAACTATGGCGAAGCCTTGATGAAAAGTGAGCATTACGATGAGGCGCAGGCATATTATGAAAAAGCAATAGAGTTGCAAGACGATTCTGATGACAATCGGTCCCCGCATTTAATTTTGGGATTGACCCATTTAGGCGACCTTTTTATGTTGAAGAATGAGCCAGAGAAAGCTGTTCCATATTATGAAAGAGCTATCCAAGTATCAGGTTTAGAAAAGTTAGACAAAGAGTATTTTAGTAACATAAATTCGCCTGAAGATTGCATTACTGCGATGGCAGGTTTGGGTAAAGTTTCTAATCTTTTATACGAACGGACAAATAAGGAAGAGCACCTGATTAGAGGCAGACGCATTTTGGATTTGGCGAATGAATACATTGAATATCTAAAGGCAGATTTTAAAGAAGTAGGCGCCCGAGGAGTCTTGATGCGCAACAGCTATCCTGTATACGAACAGGCGATAGCCATAGCTTTAAATACACGACAAAAACGGAAAGAAAATCTCAAAGAGGCTTTTGCTTTTTCTGAGAAAAGCCGTAATAATCTTTTGCGAGAAGCAGTACAAGATGCGGCGGCGAAAAAATTTGCGGGTATTCCTGATAGTTTGCTTTTGGAAGAAAATCGCATAAAAATTGACTTACTAGCCTTAGAGAAAAAGCGATTTGATGCCACAAACAAAAAGGCAGAACGTTCTATTCTTAATGATTTAGAAGAACAGATTTTAGACTTAAAAAATGAATATGCGCGCTTAGTGACTACTTTTGAAATGAAGTACCCTGCTTATTATGAACTGAAATATGCGGTCACGACAGTTTCTGTGGATGAAATCAGAGAAGATGTTTTGCAGCCGAATCAAGCAATGTTGGAGTATTTTGTGGGAGATGATATGATTTTTGTTTTTGTGATAACGAAAGACCTTTTTCAGGTTTTTAATATTGACAAAGATTTTGCCTTAGAAGATAGCGTACGCGCTATGCGTAAAAGTATTTTTGAGTGGCGACCACGCGGCGAGAACGCAAACGAAAAATTAGAAACCTACCAACGTACAGCCTCTTTTCTTTACGACCGTTTGATGCGCCCGTTTGAACATATTTTACCCGAAAAACTTATTATTGTACCAGGCGGTGTCTTGGGATATTTGCCTTTTGAGGCGCTATTGGAAGAGAAACCACAATCAGGAGACGGATTTGCACAGTATTCTTATCTTATACGTAATAAGCAAATAAGCTACTCGTATTCTGCTACCTTGCTCAAGGAAATGTTGAAAAATACAAATACAGGTCGCGAGGTCTTGGGCTTTGCTCCTAGTTTTGGAGCGTATGACCGCGATAGCTTACCCGAAAATTTACCCTACTTAAAAGGTCTAGATAACAATAAAAAAGAGGTCGAAGCGATACAGGAGTTATTAGGTGGTCGCGTATTTACGGGCGAAGATGCGACGCTACAAACCTTTTTAGAAATAGCGCCTCTTTATAAGATTTTGCACCTTGCCACTCATGGAAAAGCAAATGACAAAGCCGATGAGTATTCTTATCTGGCATTTTCTTACATTATTGACTCTTTGGACAATGAACTGCTCTATGCAGGAAGTCTATATAACACGGAGTTACGTGCAGATATGGTCGTATTGAGTGCTTGTGAAACAGGAATTGGAGAATTTCAGCAGGGAGAAGGCATTCTGAGTTTGGCAAGAGGATTTTCATATGCGGGGGCAAAAAGTATTGTAACGACATTGTGGAGTATTGATGATAAATCATCTTTGGAAATAATGGTTAATTTCTACGGAAACTTAGAGGATGGTAATCGAAAAGATTATGCTCTACGGGAGGCGAAATTGGACTTTATCAACGACAATAACCGTCGCGCGCATCCTATCTATTGGGCTGCTTATATACCTATCGGAAATATGGAAGCTATAGCTATCGGGCGAGAGAGTCATTGGTATTTATATACTTTGGGTATTGGTTTATTAGGTATAATTCTACTTTTATCATTTAAATATCGCCAATCAAAAATGAAAATATGACATTCTCAATGTCAATAATTCTAATGTAATTATTTTGTTTGAAGCCTATATTTTTCATATTTCTCACTTTTCGACTAATTTTTTACTCATCTCAGTGTGTTTACTTGTCTTGGCACTTTCTTTGTCACAAATATTTAATAACCCACCCACTTATTGGCGTCTACATCTGAAAAAATGCTACCATAAATAATTGACAGACACAGAACTTTTAAAACACTCTATTGCAAAATGGGGCTAATGTCAACACACATACTATGAGGAATTTTACAACTTTATTTTTACTATTCTTCTGCTTAAATGTCCAAGCGCAATATTTTGATGCTGGTGTTTTTGTCGGAACAGCGAACTACCAAGGAGAGTTGATTAAATCGCGGATGGAACCAACAGAGTACAACTTTGCTTGTGGTGCTTTTCTACGTTATAACTTGACGCCACGACTTGCGGCAAAGCTGATGGTAAATGGAACAAAATTGACAGGGTCAGATGTATTTTCTGGAAGACGCTCTCGAAATTTATCCTTCACTACATTTCTTGCAGAGGTAGGTGTACAAGGCGAATTTAATCTTTTCGACTATAATATCTTAGATGGCGCTCATAAGGCTACACCTTATGTTTTCTTAGGTGCTGCGGGGTTTTATTATAATCCACAGGCAGAATACAATGGAAGAATGGTTGATTTGCGTCCTCTGGGAACGGAAGGTCAAGGTTTGCCTGGATATGCTGAAATATATAGTAAATTTTCAGTGGCAGTACCTCTAGGGTTTGGTGTCAAGGTAGCAATACACGAGGTTTCTAATATTGGTTTTGAGATAGGAATGCGTAAAACATTTACGGACTACATTGACGACGTAAGTGGAAATTATCCAGTTATGGCTGATTTATATGAATATCGTGGTAAGTTGGCTACAGAATTATCATACAGGTCTCATCAATATGACCGTGATTTGCCTCGTGACCCAGGTACAAGATTGAGAGGTAATCCAAATACAACAGACTGGTATTTATTTGGTGGTGTTACTTTGAGTATAAATTTAAGAGGAGGAAATAAATCCTTTGGAAAATATCCTGCAAAACGCAAATCTCGTTCCCAGCGTTTTCACTCGCAAAATCCTTGGTATGGATTTTAAGGTGTAAGATTAAAAAATAAAAAGCTCGCTTTCTTCAATGAGAAAGCGAGCTTTTTTTTTGTCGAAAGAATAAATTTTAAAACCTTAAGTGTTTTACTGTAGAACGGTTATTCATAATTTGCTTCAAACTATCAATACCAATATTCAAGTGTAAGTCTACATATTTCGTCGTGACAACGACATCACTTTTTTCTGTCTTGACGCCTTCTGGAATCATTGGCATATCTGAGACCAAAAGTAAAGCGCCAATCGGAATTTTATTTTTGAAAGCAACGGTAAATAAAGTTGCCGTTTCCATATCTACAGCCATTACTCTCATGGAGCGTAGATAGTTTTTAAATTTTTTGTCGTGTTCCCATACACGTCTATTAGTTGTATAAACGGTACCAGTCCAATAGTCCAAACCATAATCACGGTTCATGGTAGAAGAGATTGCTTTTTGTAGAGCGAAGGCAGGCAACGCGGGTACTTCAGGTGGCATGTAATCATTAGAGGTTCCTTCTCCTCTCACAGCAGCTAAGGGTAAGATAAAATCACCTACTTTGTTTTGTTTTTTTGTACCTCCACATTTTCCTAAAAACAAGACAGCTTTTGGCTTAGCAGCCATTAGTAAGTCCATTAAAGTGGCAGCGTTTGGACTTCCCATTCCAAAGTTAATCATAGTGATACCTTCACCAGTAGTAGCTTGGAAAGCTTTTTTTAAGCCGTAAACTTTAGAATTATGCTTTTCAGCAAACATTTCCAGATAATTACTAAAGTTAGTAATCAAAATGTATTCTCCAAATTCTTCTATAGGCATACCTGTATATCTCGGTAGCCAATTCTTAACAATTTCTTTTTTTGTTTTCATAATTATACTGTTTCGTAGCAAAGTTAAGATTTTTCTATCAAATAAGTAACGCGAAAAAAATAGATTCATAATTTTGACAAGATGTTTAGTCCTTCCCGAAAGTATTCGGATTGGCGTCAGGTTTATTGTTTTTTTAAGTTTAATAAATTGATTATCAGTGCTTTAAGCCCGAATCGAAGTAGCTCTAAGGCTAAACTTCTCATTTAACTGTCGAAAAAAGAGCAATTTTTCATGTTTCACCTGTCCGCTTGCGGTCGTCTTGTACCTTTTTTGCATAGCAAAAATTGTACACACGAAAGGTGAAACATGAAAAATATGCGTTTTCGACGACTTTTTGCTTCTTTTGGGGCGCATACCCTTTTGCTAACGCAAGCAAACCCAGAAAAGAAGAAGAAAAAATAGACAAGAAACTTCAACTTGAATTTTTTTAATTGAAAGTTAATGCTTTACATATTATCATAAAATAAACCTGACGCCTATCCGATTGCTTCGGGACAAGCTATTTTCCACTTGAAATCAGTCCCCGACCTTCGGCACGGGACAGGCAGCGTATTTAACAATTATCCTTCTTTCAAGCGAAAACTGAAAAGATTTACTCTCTGTCAAACCTTTATAAGTTATTATTTCACCGTTCCTATGCTATTTTTTAAGAAAATCCTTCTCGCTTACTTACTATCGGTTTAAAACACACTATAGCAGAACAAGTTTATTCTAACGTTTAAATTCAAAATCATCAAAGAAACCAAAATACCCAGATAAATAGTCCTGTCGTAACCTATATATAATTATGTCTGGTTACTTATGCACTTATACTCAAAACAGCTTCTATTTTCTTTGGTATTATTTTCGCACTAGATTTATATTGATAGATAGGCAGTCAGGCTCTTTATAGTTTTGATAGAACACATTTTTATAAGCTTCTACGATAGAGACATCTTCTGGTAACTTACTGTTAATAATTTCGTAAAATTATGAAGAACTGACGAAAATAGGTTAAAAATGTTTTGGCTAGAGATATTTTGCAAATGATAAAAGCAATAACAGATAGATATTTAATTAACAGTAAGCTCAAAGAGATACCTTATATTCATTCTAAGGCGAGAATTTTGGCTTACGTACACCTCTTTACACTTCTCGTAGTGTTATTTTTGTACATCAGTACGTTCTTTATTGGACATGTTGAGAGTGTTCCTTTGCCTTGGGGAGGAATATGCATATTTACATCTCTTTTTTATTTTCGGAGTAAAGGAAATCTAATCATTACAGGTAATGTTTTGGCAGGGATAGTCATATTTACTCTTCTTCCTTCAGTTCCTAGTACAGGTGGTATTTACTCTGATAACTTACTTTGGCTAATATTGAGCCCTTTAATTGCTTTGCTTTTTTGCAGTCGAAAATCAGGAATATTTTGGACTATTGTACTGGTTTTAATTACCATTTATTTCTATTTTGAAGAACTAGATAACATTGATGATGGTAAAGAATTCACCCTTATTTTTAATACAGAGTACTATCTGATTAGTTATCTGATGTTATTTGTTGCGGTGGTATGTACTGTACATATTTTTGAAAAAGGACGAGAAGAGATAATTCAATTATTAGCAGGAAAAAATAGGGAATTAGAAGAAAATAGAGCACGTTTAAGAGAGCAACGCGACTTGTTGGTACAGCAAAAAAGAGAATTGGAAGGATTGAGTCAAGAACTAAAAAATTCCAATGCAGATTTAGAAAATTTTGCACATGCTGCCTCTCATGATATGAAGCAGCCTCTGCGTATGATAAAGTCTTATCTCCAATTGATAACTAGAGACAAGAATATCAATCTAGAAGGTCCAACGACAGAATACATGGATTTTGTGATGCAGGGCGCAGACCGACTAGACCAATTGATTAATGCTTTATTATCTTTATCTCAGGTTGGGAAGGAAGCCGATAATAACACAGAAGTCAGTCTCAATGATGTAATGATTTTTGTCAAGAATAACTTATCTGAGGTAATTAAAGAAACGAATGCAGTGGTTCATGCGGATAATTTACCCAATGTTTTTGCATCAAAATCGCTTATCATTCAACTTTTCCAGAATATAATAGCAAATGGTATCAAATTTCAAAATAAGGAGACACTTCCCGTTATTTCTGTAAAAGCAGAATTAAAAGAAGACGAGGTCATTATAGAAATCAAGGATAACGGCATCGGCATTAGTGAAGAATATCAACAAAGAGTGTTTAATATTTTTGAGAGATTAAATACGCAATCGGAATATGAAGGTTCTGGCATAGGATTACACACCTGCAAAAAAATTATGGATAGCATGGGCAAAAAAATGTGGTTAACCTCCGAAGAAGGGAAGGGGACTTCGTTTTATTTAGCTTTGCCGTTATATAATAATGTACCTGACAGTGACTTTCCTCTGGAGCACAACAAAATAGTTTTTTAAGTCTTCATAGCGTAATACACTGTAAATGAAGTTTGTTAAACTCTTTTCGTCCTTTATTTTTGTGGAGAATAAGGCAAAAAAATTAAGCATATCCGTAGCTATAGTTCATTTTTGTAGTAATAACCGTGTAACAAAAGTAAGTTTAACAAACTTCTGTTACACGGTAATAAGTTATGCAGACTAAAAAACTACTTTGAGAACTATTCATTCTGGACTTTTAAGTCAAGCAAATTTGATTAGACTTTATTCCAATATATACAACATATTCTGAAATAATGTCACGTACTTAAAGCCTATTGAAAAAAGTCTTTCAAAAAATGCCAAGACAACTTACCTTCATTATTTTCCTTGATTAGTCCACGATAATGTTTAGACGGAAAAAGGTCTGCAGTATTTTGCTCGGAAGTAGAATGTTTAAAATACATAGTACCACAGCCATTAAAGTCGTCCATTCTAGAGTAAATTTCTTTAATAAATATCTTTTGATTTTCTTCACTAAATCCTGAGCCTTCAGGACCAGAAGAGTATCCTGTCTCCAATATCATGACTGGTTTACCTTCTGTTAAATTTGAGATATTTTTTATTCTATTTAGAATAGTATCTGCGGCAGATATTGGTTCTTTATTAAAAATATCTTGGTAAGAATCTACACCGACGATATCTATCATCGAAATCCAACGATTTATATCTGTCTGATAATCAGTAACATCGATAAAGAAATTAATTGCTACCAATGCATCAGAGTCTTCAGCTCTTACGGCTCTTTCTAACATGCTTAACACACGCGTCATAAAATTATTATCGTTCCAGGAGTTACCTTTTCTGTGACCGAGAGCGATAAGAATTTCAGAGATGTTGGGTTCATTTTCAATCTGCCAAATCGAAACTTTATCCTTGTATCTTCTTACACAAGCTCTGGTGTGTAAATACAATTGACCTATGTATTCATCTCTTCCAATAATGTCTGGTGTTATCTTTTCTTCATTGAAAAGCGGTAATGAATTTTCCCATCCACTTCCTATACCCATGATTAATTCAAGACCCTCATATTTATTGACATGATTATCTATAAATGTCCAATCTATTCCCTCGCGCTCTCCAGTAGCGTATTCTTCAATCATTTCCTCCGTTACATCTTCTTCTGTAAGAAATGGCGTAGTAAGATTTTGTTCCACAAAATCCCATTGAAACCAACTATGAATCACAGTCGCACCCAAAGCATCAACTTCTTCTCGGCTATCTTGATAATTGACAACTATCCCATTGTATTTACCAAGAGGGCAGGGGTCTATTACAGGCAGTTCGTCGTCAGTGAAAAATTCGTCATCAGTAGGCATTCCTATCTCTATCTGCTCTTTACAAGACGAAAAAATTAGAAAGACAATAAAGGTAATAATAAGTAATTTATTGTTAAAATGAGTAAAAGGGGAAACCTGATAACTGTTGAAATTATCCTTGAAGTAAAGCATCATAAATTGATTTTTATGTTCCTCGGTTATACTCTTGGCATCAGTATAATAGGTTGAAAGACATAGATTGTTCAGTACAGAGTTTAAATAAAAACACTTTCTAATAAACCATTTCCTCAATGAGGGGGAAGCAGTGATTGTGAAAAATAAAACTTTACGGAATTTGTCAGATAATAAAAGATATTTTCATATGTGTGTTAGTTATTTGTAAACTAGTCTAGTTTATACACGAAAACATATATTTATCTCTTTTTCTAAGAAGCTGTTTTGGTTTAAGTATTCTCTCATATAGGAATTTAATTAAATTCAAATAGCTTCTAATCATCTAATAATATTAAGAAGGGTTTTCTCATAAAAAATATTTCAGGTTGATTTACATCCGAAAAGTCAAAAATTACTAAAATTTACCCCGACTCTAAACGGGTTTTTATGAGAAAATCCTTCAATATTAAGTAAAACTGCGAGCAGTTCTACTCCGAGTTTTGGAGGCGTTAAAAAGTAAGTATTTAGCATAAGTTCAACAACTAATACGCCAAATTATAGTCAATCGCCGAAATAGCATTCTAAGGTCTTATACATATGCCTATTTGTAATCTAATTTCTCTAAAAAACTTCTCCTTATTTCCCTACCGCCACCCCAAAAAATTCCCTATCTTCGCCCCCCAATTCGAGAAAAACTACATTCTCTCACAGAATTACAAAATGAGATTAAAAACCTTAGAAATAAAAGGCTTTAAGTCCTTTGCGAACGAAACCATCGTGAATTTCAATAAAGACGTCATTGGAGTTGTCGGACCTAACGGGTCTGGTAAGTCTAATATCGTTGATGCTATTCGCTGGGTATTAGGAGAGCAAAAAAGTAAAGAATTACGTTTGGACAAGATGACCAGCGTGATTTTTAATGGGACAAAAAAGCGTAAACAAGCTCCAGTCGCTTCAGTTTCTCTAACCTTTGAGAATACCAAAAATCTACTTCCGACGGAATATCACGTTGTCACCATAACTCGGATGCTTTTTCGGTCTGGTGATAGTGAATATCGACTCAACAATGTGCCATGCCGCCTGCGTGACATCACTTCTCTATTTTTAGATACGGGTATCGGGTCTAATAGTTATGCGATTATTGCCCTAGGTATGGTCGATGATATCTTGCAAGACAAAGAGAATGCGCGTCGTCGAATGTTTGAGCAAGCTGCAGGTATCAGTAAGTACAAAAAGCGGAAGAAGGAGACAATGTCGAAACTGAAAAGTACGACGGCTGATTTAGAGAGAATTGAGGATTTGTTGTTTGAGATAGACGGGCAGTTAAAGACATTGGAAAAACAAGCCAAACGTGCGAAACGCTATTTTGAACTAAAAGAAGAATATAAGACTTTGGCGATTGGCTTAGCGACTAGTAAGGTGAAAACCTTTCGCGATAAGCACAAAACTATCCAGACGCAACTCACCGAAGAAGAAGATAAATATCGTCAACACGAGATTGATACACACAACCTTGAGGGTGCTCTAGAGCGCGAGCGCAAGGCAAATGTGGATAAAGAACAAGCGTTAAGTGAGCGTCAGCGCCAGTTGAATTCCCTCACAGGACGCATCCGTGGTCAGGAGAATGACAAGCGGATGTTATTGCAAAAAATCCAGTTTAACGCTTCTAATAAATCCAAACTTGCGGAGCAAATCAAGAATGCGCAGTACCGCATCGAACAATTGACGGGCGATATCGAATCGTACCGCGAAAACTTGACTGCGGATAAACGTTTGGAGGCTGAATTAGAAGATAAATTAACAGCAGTAGAAGACCGTTTGAAAGCTATTCGTAGCAATCACGGGACTTTGAAGTCTGACTTGGATGAAGTTGTGAAAAGACAGCAAACGGTAGAGCGTGCTGTTTTTGAATTGGAGAAAGAAAAAGCGATTAACTCCAATGAATTAGAGGGTTTGGAGCGGGAAACGCTACGCTCTGATGATGAAAGTAAGAGTCGTCAAGCAGAGATTGAAACCTTGCGAAAGGATGTCGTGAAAGCAGAGAAGGACGAGGAATTTCAAATTAAAGTCTTAGAGAAAAGACAAGTAGAGGAAGAGGAGAGACGCGTTGCAATTGAGGTGACAGAGAAGGAATTAGACGAAGCAACAAAGAAATTACAGAAAGCCAATCGGGTATTAGACTCCAATCGCAATGAATACAAATTGACCAAATCTATGGTCGAGAGTATGGAAGGTTTTCCAGAAAGTATTCAGTTTTTGAGTAACAAGAAAAACTGGGAAAATCAAGCGCCGCTTTTATCGGATTTGATATATGTGCAGGAAGACTATCGTGTAGCTATTGAAAATTATTTGGACCCTTATTTGAATTATTATGTGGTCGGTAGTTTGGAAGAAGCTTTCATGGCTATTCAGTTGTTGACAAAGGCGCAAAAAGGAAAGGCAAATTTTTTCCTTTTAGATGCATTTAAAGACTATACGCCGCCGATTACTATGGTGCCAGACACCAAGCAAGCTTTTGATTTAATTGAAACAGAAGACCAATATCGCCAATTGGTGAGTTATTTATTGGAAAATGTTTTGGTGACAACAAAGACAGATATCGCGGGTAAACTGGAGCAAGAAAACATTACTTTGTTGAGTCAGAGTGGTCGTTTTATTCAGCGTAAATATAGCGTTGGAGGTGGTTCTGTTGGACTTTTTGAGGGTAAGAAAATTGGTCGTAAAAAGAACTTAGAAATCTTAGAAGCGACTATTAAGAAAGGGGAGAAAGAAGTCAACAAATTACAGACAGATTTTCATAATCTGAAAAATAAAATTAAAGACTTAAAGTCTAAAGATGCCCGCAACGAAATACGGATGTTGCAACAGCAATTAAATCATATTTCACAGACAAAAGCTGGTTTGGTGGCTCGTCTAGATAACTTTGAAAACTTCATTCGCGAAGCGGAAGGAAAAAGCAAAGAAACCTACGACCGTATCCAAGAGTTGAAAGCAGCGAATGAAGAAATCGAAGGCTTTTTAAGGCAAAAGAAACACGAATTAGAAGAGGCTAAGGAGCAAATTCTTAATACCGACGGTTCGTTTAGTGAGGTCGCAGAGAAATTGAGCCAAGCTTCTACGGCGTTTAATGAGAGCAATATAGAGTTCATTAAACAGCAAAATAAAGTATCTTCTATTCAACGTGAATTAGCCTTTCGGGAAAAACAAGCAGAGGAAACGCAAGCAAGTTTGGCGCGAGATACAAAGGTGTTGACAGAAGGGGATAGTGAGTTAGAAGGCATAAATGAGGAAATCGAACATATCGAAAAAGCCTTATTAGTCGCTTATGAAGAGAAGAAAGTTTTAGCAACAAGCCTTACTGAGGCGGAGCAAACTTATTTTAAAGCGCGTGGAGGTATCAATAAAATAGAAGATTTAATCCGTAAGACAAATCGCGAACGCACGGACTCACAAATATTGGTCAATCAACTCAAAGAAAAGCTGAATGATGTACGTTTTCAGTTACAGTCTATTGGCGAGCGGATGCGTATTGAGTTTAACGTAAGTATCAACGATTTACTAAATAAAAAAGAAAGCGACGAAGCCAAAGAAGGCGAAATGGATGACGGCAAAAAGAAGAAAAGCCCACGCATCCCTATCAACGAGCAAGAAGTTCAGTTAAAAGTCGAGCGCATGAAAAATCGCCTTGACAACTATGGAGAAATCAATCCAATGGCTGTCCAAGCTTACGATGAAATGAGCGAGCGTTTTGTGAGTATCACCACGCAACGTGACGACATCACGAAAGCTAAGGATGACTTGATGACGACTATCAAGGAAATCGAAGAGACAGCTACCGCGCAATTTATTGAAGCATTTGATAAAGCGCGTTTGTACTTTATCGATGTGTTCCGTAGCTTGTTTACAGCGGATGACAACTGTGATTTGATTTTATTAGACCCAGAGAATCCTTTGGAGTCAAAAATCGAAATCGTTGCCAAACCTAAGGGTAAACGCCCACAGTCTATCAGTCAATTGTCGGGTGGGGAGAAGACTTTAACAGCAACGGCATTGCTTTTTGCTTTGTATTTGTTAAAGCCAGCACCTTTCTGTATTTTTGATGAGGTAGATGCACCTTTGGATGATGCGAATATTGAGAAATTCAACAGAATTATCAAGAAATTCTCGAAAGACTCGCAGTTCATTATCGTGACGCACAACAAGGCGACTATGGCTGCGGTGGATATTATCTATGGTGTTTATATGCAAGAACCGGGTGTTAGTTCCGTTACTGCGGTTGACTTTGGTAAGTTTGAGCATTCGGGGATATTTGAGCCTTTGAGTCAGAATTAGGGGAAGAGTTGGAGAGTTGTAAAGTTTTAGAGTTGTATGTAAAGTTACTACTCTGACTTGTACGCTGAGTAACTCTATACCTTTAGAATCCTACAACTTTTACAACCTTTAGAGAGACATGAGAAACACACTATACAAAATACGCGAGCAAAGAAAATACGGTTTCATGGATGCCTCTGGTGAGATAATCATCGAGCCGCAATATTTTGAAGCAGAAGAATTTTATAATGATTTTTCGCGCGTACAATTTAATAGTAAGCTAGTGCCTTTGGACTCTCTAGGGCGTTTACTCATGCGTCATTTATTTTCTTATGTTGGTTTATTTGAAGAAGAAAGAGCGCGCGTAAAATTGGTACGCAATTGGGGATTTATAGACACGAGAGGCAGTATAGTTGTGAATATTGAATATGAAGACGCAAGAGATTATAGTGAAGGATTAGCGGCAGTGAAAGAAGACGGATTGTATGGATATATAGATAAGGCAGGTTCATATGTAATTGAGCCTCAGTTTGTTACGGCAGGGGAGTTCAAGTCAAAGTTAGCTCCAGTTGGCACGCCAGAAGGATGTGGTTTTATCAATCGCAAAGGAGAATTTGTGATTGAGCCTCAATTTGAAAGCTGTCTACCTTTCCAAAATGATGTAGCTGCTTTTATTGAAAATGACCTTTGGGGATTAGTTAATCGACGCGGAGAAGTTATTTTAGAAGCAGAATATGATGTAGTAGATGCCTATACGCCAGGCGAATTCTTTGACGGTATGGCTTTAATTTTTCAAAATGATAAGTTTGGTTTTGTGAATCCGAAAGGAGAGATTGTGGTTGCACCACAGTATGATTTTGCGGGTGATTTTGGCGAAGGTCTGGCACTAGTAGAAATCAATGAAAAATTCGGTTTTATTGATAAAACTGGAAAAATAGTTATCAATGCACAATATACAGATGCAGGTGTTTTTTCAGAAGGATTAGCACAAGTCGAAGTAAATGGAAAATGGGGCTTTATTGATACGGATGGACGTAGTGTCATTCCTCCTCGCTTTGAGGAAGTATTGCCCTTTAAGAACGATTTAGCCTGGGTAAGTCAGGACGGAAAATGGGCTTATATAGATAGATGGGGTGACCTTATTTGGGAAGAAAGACAATAGAAAAACATACATAATACAGCCAAAGGCATGGCAGTTTTACTTATCTTTTCGCTTCCCAGAAAATAACAGCAATTCAAAAAGAAAAACAGTTCATGTTCAATTCTCAAGCCTTCTCGCGTGACCTGAAAATTCAAAAACTCAATTATAAATCAGGAGCACCTATTAATCACGTTTTAATAGAAAATCACCTCTCAAATTTAAGTAAATTTAAACTTCTTACCTTAAAGTCAGAGGCTCAAAAAAAGTCCTTTTGGATTAATACCTATAATGGACTGACCAACTATATTATCATTGATTTAGCTATCAAAGATTCAATGAAAGAAGTCGCAGACCTTTTCCGAAAAAAGCATTTTAAGATAGACGGCATTCTTTTTTCTTTAGATGATATTGAACATGGTATTTTGCGAAAAAATGCAAGAAACCACCTTTCTAAAGAAGATAAAATCTTAAAATATCAAGCAGATAAATTAGATTACCGCATTCATTTCTCTCTCAATTGTGGTGCAGAGTCCTGTCCAATGATTGCTTTTTACACCGCAGAGCATATAGAAGAGGAATTAAATATGGCTGAGGTCGCATTTGTGACCGCCGAATTTGAGATAGATTCTATTGCTAAGACAATACATTGTTCCTCCCTTTTTGAGTGGTATAAAGAAGACTTTGATAATCGATTTATTAACAGTTC
>CALDUB010000122.1 GCA_937923465.1 uncultured Saprospiraceae bacterium | reverse complement strand
TTTTTTGCTAAAATTTGATTTTACAACTCTTTTTTAACCGAAGTGACCGATACCGACCTGAGTAGTTACGATTATTTTGTCTAACAACATATACTAATCAGAACAGCCGCTTTGAGTACGTACTCAAAGCGGCTGTTCTTGATTTTGACCTTGGAAACTTCCTTTCGGACAAGAAAATTTCTGGTACCTTATGGCTTACGGATAACTACGTCGCCAAAACTGATTTTCACAGACATCGTCGCAGTTTGTCCGTCAGGTTGAAAAGTAACGTGCTTCATGACATCAGTGTTTTCGATGTAGTTAAATTTCAAGTCGCTTGGAGCCGTGATATTTCCGTATTTTGCTTCCAATGCATAACCATTTGCAGTTGGATTCGGGTCAAAAAAGTAAACATCAGAACGGACTGCATTAATATTTAAAGCCAACTCGCTGCGGTCTGTGAACAGTTTTAAGACGCCGTATTGCGTATTGATATCAAAGACACCTGTGATGTCCCGTAAAGTGACATCAGAGCGTTTTGCATCAATGAAAACCTTACCATTTAATCCTGTCGCTTCAATATCGCCAAACTTAGTTTGCACGTAAGTTTCTCCGCTCAAATTATTCAATCCCACATTAGTGAACTCGGTATTCAATTTGAGGTATTTTGTCAAATTATTAACCGTTGCCTCTCCAAAATGATTTTTAAGATAAACAGGACATTCTTCTGGTAAAGTCACGGTATATATAGCGTGTAGACTAGCTTGTGGCTTTGCTGCTCCTGGTTCTACTTGGATGTAATTTCGGAAATAAATATTTTTACCGTGTTGTTCCGTAACATAATGCATCGCCTCTAGGTCTTTCTCTGCTACTGCACGGTCAGGGTGTTTTGACAAGAGAATAATATCTACTTTCACCTCATTACGTGACCAAGTCTCCACCACTATTTCTGCTTTCTCTCCTTCAATATTTACCTCAAATCCTTCTTTGTATGTCCAAGTTTCGGTAACATTCTTTTTGACGACTTGCAACTTAGTTTGTGCTTGTCCAACTGACAAAGCAAAAAGAAAAAGGAAAGAAAAGATGTATTTTAAATTATTCATTTTTGATTTTAATTTTTAGTTCGAATGCCAACCGACAACTGAATCTAAGCTACCTGCGCCGCTAATTGCTTAATAATATCCGTTCTCAACATCTCGATTTCCTTCAATTCTCCTAATAATTCATAATCAGTTCCGTACTCTCCTATTGCTTCTCGCAACATATCTCGTGCCGCTGTCAATTCATCTAACTCTGATTTCAAACTCTGAAAAACAGGTTTTGTACAGGCATAAGATTGCAATTCACACATCGCTAATATTTGAGCAAAAGCATCTTCGTCATCTACTTCCCAGTCTCTTTCTAGAAGGACATCTTCGACGATTTCTTCCGCATATTCTACAGACTCGCCATTATCTAAACCATTGGCAGTCACAAAGTAAAATGCACCAAATAGCAACAAAGCGACTGCCGCTGCTGCCCAACGCTGTAAACGTCTGACGCGCAAACCACCAATTTTACCGCGACTATCTGCCTCTAAGGTTTGGTTGATTTTATTCCAAACTTGGCTTGGAGGTTCATATTCTGGTAAATCGGCAATTCCTTCCGACAAAATCTTTGACCCCGCGACGGCATCTAATCGGCTTTCTATATTATCCCAGATATTTCCCTGAGGCTCGTACTCTGGCAAATTGTCTAAGGATTTTCTTAAATTATCTTTGTTCGTCTCTTTCATAAATAATTTTGAATTTTGAATGCTGAATTTTGAATGCTACATCTTAGAAGCTGTTTGAGTTTAAGTATTTTTCTATGTGAGAGAATATTTTTCGTTTATTTTGGCTTTTAAAACCGCCAATACCCTGCGGTCTTTAAGGATTTTAAAAGTGAAAATAGGCGGAAAATTGTCCTCATATAGGAATTTAGTTAAATTCAAACAGCTTCTAACACTACTTTTTAAGAAATTCCCCTACCAAATCACTTAATTCACCTTCATTAGCAAAAGTACCTCTAATGAATCTTCTATCTTTTTGATTGTAAACCATCGTTACTGGAATACCTCCGTCCCAATCAGCATCTACCCAATCAATCCATTCATTATATCTATCATCCGTCAAAACCATAACCTCTGATGACAGCTTATGTTCGTTGATAAATGGGATTAATTTGGTTTCTAATTTATTTGGAAAGTCTAGAGAGACTAAGATAACACGCATCTTTTCTTCAGGAAATTCTTCATGTAGCGTTTGAAAAAAAGGCAATTCTTCCACGCAAGGTTTGCACCAAGTCGCCCAAAAATTAATGACATAAGTCGTATCACTTTTTTGTTCAAAAATATATTTTAAATCATCGAAATTGCCATAAATCGGAAGATTATCTAAAGTGATAGTCTCAATTGTGTCTACAGGAGTAACAGGTACCGTAGGCGAAGTTCCTTTTACCGTGGTTACATCTTTCTCTGCTTTATTTACATTTGATGAGTTACAAGAAATGCTGATTAAGGCAATAAGGAGAAAAATTATTTTCGTAATGGTTTGCATGGTTTGTGTGTTTGAATTCTTTTATCAATCCTAGTTATAATGCAATAAAGATAAAAATTGTTCTTCACTTCGCTTTAAAAGGGACGAA
>CALDUB010000121.1 GCA_937923465.1 uncultured Saprospiraceae bacterium | reverse complement strand
AATTTTTCATTAATTGTAAATTTATGTAGAACCCAAGTTAATCTTCAGTGAAGCCCTTTTGTAACTTTGAAAAAGTTTAATGACTAGAAAGTCAGAAATATTCAAAATTCAAAATTCATCATTCAAAATTAATATAGAAGTATAACAGTAAGAGTGATATTTTAAAACAAAAAAGCAAAACTCGTATTGATACGGTAAAGATTTTCTGTGGTATTTCCAGCGTAATTTTGTTGCAAAGGCAAGTAGCCTTGTACGCCGAAAACGATATTGTTTTTTGTGTATTGCAAACCTGCATTGACGTACCAAGCTTTGCCGCCTGTGCTAATTTCTGGATAAGAATAGAGTTCATCTTGTCCAATAAATTCGCTGTACACACCCGCAAAGGGTACAATAGTTCCTATAGTTGATTCTTTTCTCCAAAACACTTGTAAGCCTGTCGCTAATTGATTTCCAAAGCGATAGAGAGCTTCGTTTTCCGTATGCGCTTTACCCGAAAGGATGAAGCGAGAACCGAAATTTTGGTATTGAAATGTAAAAACATTCTGCAATAAGACGTTCCAACTGCCTGTTCCTATATTGAAACCATTAGGCTGTGCACCGTCTTGCGCATTGTGTTGATAAGCGCCTGTTGGCATCTCAATACCTCCACTGAGGTCCCACCGAAAAGCTGATTTCTCCATTGATTTTTTTACAAGCATGGCATTCAATGATAGAGAAATATCCCCCAATCCGCTTGTGCGAACAGGGCTTTCTCCTTGTCGAATGTTAGACTTGTATGGAATATTCGCCGTCAAATTCAGGCGTTTATTCAATCTGAAACGAGCTCTTACTTGTGTTTGGTGAAAATAATCATCCGCATTACTTGTGTTGAGTGCGCTGTCCGTTCCTCTAAAATGGAGTAGGGTATATTGAATCGCAACAAAATTTTTGTTGGACTGATTCAATAATCCGATACCATTTCCAGTAGCAGAACAACCACATGCATCACAAGCAAATACCTGTTGTGTCACGAGTACAAAGACTAGCGCGCACAACAAATACTTAATTTGTTGCATATTGATTTATTTCGATAAAAAGTAGAATGTAGTGTATAGAAAGGTTATGCTATTGGCGGACGCAGTAGGTCGAAAAGGTAAGTAGAGTTGGATAACTTATCCGTGGTAAAAGAGGACTTAACGTGAATAGATGTTAAGTCAAAATTGATAAGTTGCTCATTTTCAATAAGATAAATGAAGTTTAAGCGTTCAGACTCAGGCATCGGCATCTCAGAAGAAGGTGCGTCTTTACTTTGTGCGAGCATCTTTGAAAGCTGACATTTACCATTACAAGTAGAGGTCTTGTCTTTTTTATTAATACAAAGATTAGCTGCAATAGCCGCCTGATTGGCTTTAAACAAGACAAGCTTGGTTAAGTCTTGGAAACTTAGCAAGCAGATAACTGAAAGTAATATGGCAGTAATGAATTGTCTCATTTAGAATCGCAAATGTATATGCTTTTTCTTTTTTGTGAAAGTGCATTGATTGACTTTGACTTGAAAAAGACAATAGTTTTAGCTGGCAAGGATTTCGCATTATATTTTTTTGTAATGGAAAGAGATTTGTCTTCAAGAAAGAAAAAGAACAGCTTTTTGCTTAAAAACATACTTGAAGTTTGACTTTATCCGTTTAATCGTACCTTTGCGCGCGATTTGTAGTTGGAGCAAAGGATATGATTTTATTTTAGAAAAAAGAGATTAGATAATAAACAAGGTCAGAATCTAACGTCTAATATCTAACATCTCATTCCCTCTTGAACATATTCCAAAACCGAAAAAAAATAACATAGTGAGAAATTTTCTTCGAATAGGTATTTTACTTTTAATGAGCACTTTTACTTTGCAAGCACAGCAAGGTTGGGAAGCTGGTTTTTGGGGCGGTGGCTCTTGGTATTTTGGTGACTTGAATACGAGTTTGGATTTGAGTAAACCAGGATTAGCAGGTGGTGCCGTGATGCGCTATAACTTCAACGAACGCGTGTGTTTCAAAATGAGCGCGAATATTGGAAAGGTCAGTGGTGATGATGCGGACTCTCGTAATATTTTTGAACAAGCACGGAATTTGAGCTTCCAATCACGTGTCATGGATGGTGCAGCAGAGTTAGAGTTTAACTTTTTGAACTATGAGCATGGTAGTAAAGATGCATGGTTTACGCCTTATTTGTCTGGTGGTTTGATGATTCACAATTTTAATCCGCAGACGGAATACGAAGGTAATTTGGTCGATTTACAACCTTTGGGAACGGAGGGACAGTTTATCGGAGAAGAATATAAATTAACTAAACTCGGTTTGGCATATGGTGGTGGTTTCAAAATGTCATTGAGTTACGAATGGAGTCTG
Organism: uncultured Saprospiraceae bacterium; assembly: GCA_937923465.1. GTDB lineage: Bacteria > Bacteroidota > Bacteroidia > Chitinophagales > Saprospiraceae > JAHDCG01. The sequence goes on along the minus strand of CALDUB010000121.1, from coordinate 1,972 downwards.
GACGTTTTCGTTTCTGCTCGTAAATTATTTACTGATTACCTAGATGATGTAAGTACAGTTTATGCAGACCCAGAAGATATCGCGCAATTTCACGATGAATTGGGCGCAGAACTTTCCGATAGAAGTATTGATATTTTGAATGTCAGTGCTGCTGAAATTAGTGCGCCTGGACGTCAACGCGGAGATAGCTCAACAAATGATTCTTATGCTTATGCAGGTATTACTTTGTTGTATTACTTTGGTGATTTGAGATGTCCGACTTATGGTTCGCGCAAGCGTCGGAAGTAGTTTTTTTAGATGTTAGACTACAGATATTAGACGTTAGACTCAGGAAGTCTAACGTCTAATATCTAACATCTTTCGTCCCAGCCCTTATATCCAATTCAACTTAATATTCTCCACTCCCTTCTCTTCTAAAACCGCCTTTATTTTCGCCACTTCTTCCACGTGCCCTGGGATTTTCGTCTCATGGGTTTCCACTACTGCAAGGTCAAATTTCTTATAAGTTTCTGTCTTTAAAATATGCTTGAGAATTTCAATCTCAGCCCCTTCCACATCTATTTTTATCAATGCTACTTTTACATTTAAATCATTAATGAAAGCGACTAAGTCGATGGCTTCTACTATTACTTTATTTGTTTCGCTAACATTAGATTTGTTGGCAAGGACTGAAGAACTTACAGTCAATTCTAGTTCATTTTCAGAACGCGCCTCATGAAAGTAAAAAGGAATTTGTGTATTCTCAATCCAAACTGCTTTTTGATGCAAAATGACATTTGAATTGTCTTTAAATCTCTTTTCCAGCTTAGCAAAAGCCGCAGGGTCTGGCTCAAAAGAATAGACCGTCGCGCCCGTTTTGGCAAACTGATTAGTGATATCACCCACATTCGCACCACAATCAATAACGATAGAACCTTCGCCAATCTTCGCTAATAGAGGACGCAATTTTAATAAAGAAATGACCAATGCGCCATTGTTTAAAATCTTTCTTTTGAGAAGAGGGAAGTTTAGCATTTTAGTTATTGGTTACTATGTTATTGGTTATTTTTTTTGGACTTTGGACGGAATTTAATGTTGATAATTACCCCCTAACCCCCAGAATGGGGGAATTTTTTTCAAAGGTATTTTATGATAAATCTAGACATAATTTGGTTGGAAATCTGAAATGTAAAATTATCTATAAATTTAACTCAACGAATGTTCCCCCATTCTGGGGGTTAGGGGGTTGAATAACGGTTGTCCAAAGTCTAACTGTCTCCGCTTATCAAATTTTGAAACAAAGATTGATTTTGCTCTAACCTCTATTTGAGGACAAAAAGACAATATTTTCCAAATTCTATATAAAAAATCCAAGGTATCAATTATTTTTCAAAATCCACGAAAATAACCAATAACCAATAACCAATAACCAACCTACTCAACCATCACCTTCCCCATTTTCATCTTCTCACTCCCAATGATTTTATACAAATAGGCACCACTCGAAAGCCCTTGCATCGAAACAGAACCAATACCACCAACGACAGTCGTACTGACTACCAAACGACCTTTTGCATTATAAACTTGAACTTTTAAATCTTCATTCAAATCACTAACGATTTGTAAATCATCATTAGCCGCAATTGGATTTGGGAAGACAGCAAAATGATTTGGCAGAGCTTCAAAGACAATCGTACGTACTTTTGAAAATTGAGACGTACCGTCCAAATCAACTTGACGCAAACGATAGTAGGACTTACCTCGTAATGGGTTTTCGTCAAAGATTTGATAAGTTAAAGTGGTGGAAATTGTCATTTGAGCAGTTACTTTTCCTATCACCTCAAAGTCTTGTCCATTAGAACTGCGCTCCACTTCAAACTCTTTATTATTCTGCTCATTAACCGTTGCCCAGTCTAGTTGCACTTCTCCTTTCTCCGTCAGCGCCGCACGAAAATATAACCAATCAACAGGCAATACAGCACTTTCATCAACG
>CALDUB010000120.1 GCA_937923465.1 uncultured Saprospiraceae bacterium | reverse complement strand
AGTTGTTTATGAAGCTGGCGGTTTCATGTTAAATGACATGTCTGTTGGCTGGGACGGCGAATTCCGAGGGCAGAAAATGCCTGCTGGAATATACGTTTGGTACATTGAAGTCGAAGCAGAAGACGGCGAACCTGCGACCTTTAAAGGAAGCACAACTCTATTGCGATAGACAAATAAATCAAATTGCGATTAAAATAAAAAGGCAATCTCAGAAATGAGATTGCCTTTTTACTTTCACGTACTTCAAGAAATGAAACCTATAATGTTATTCAATAACAGCTTTTGGATACTTCATTTTTAAAGTTTCCAACTTGGCTACTATTGTTTTCAACATCACATAATCGCGATACCAACGCGCATCTACAGGCACAACTGTCCAAGGCACAAGATTACATTTGTTCAAAATATCCTCATAGCAAGTCATATATTTATCCCAATGCTTGCGTTCTGCCCAATCACCTGGATTATATTTAAAATTCTTTTCACGCTCATCAATACGTTCTTGCAATTCAATTTCTTGCTGGTCATAACTAAGACTCAAAAAGAACTTAAAGATGATAGTTCCATTATCAAATTGCAATAAATCTTCAAAAGCATTGATAGCAGCCATACGTTTTTCAACGTGTTCTTCACTAATCCAACCATGCACGCGCTGTATCAAAATGTCTTCATAATGAGAGCGATTCCACAAAGCAATTTCCCCTTTCAGTGGCGTGATTTTATGTGCGCGCCAAAGAAAATCATGCCCCATTTCTTCCTTGCTCGGCTTTTTAAAAGAATTCAAATGAATACCAATGTGCGAGCAATATTTAAAGACATTCTTGACTGCACCATCCTTTCCACTAGCATCCATACCTTGCATCACTACCAATATGCTATGTTTTCCCTCAGCGTTCATAACGGCTTGCAGTTCAGCAAAACGCTTCGCTAGCTTCTTAGTTTCCTTCTCCAATTCTTTACGATTGATACCTTTCGGTGGCGCAGTAGGTAATTTTTTAATTTTAATCATAGAATTTAAATATGAAATGTAAAGTATGAAATATGAATGTCGAATTTTACTTTAGACAGGATTTAATATCGCTTATTACCCCCTAACTCCCAGAGTGGGGGAACTTTTTTCAAAGGCATTATGAGTTAAATCTGAAGATAGTTTGGTTGGAAATCTGAAAAGTCAAATTATCTGCATGTTTAGCTCAATGACTGTTCCCCCACACTGGAGGTTAGGGGGGTGAATAACGTTTGTCCAAAGCCTAATACCAAACAAAAGTACAAAAAACTACCAACTACGGAGTAGTTGAACACGAATAACCACGGATGCAATCCGTGGAATCAAAAAAGCCTCTACTTCCAAAAAGAAGCAGAGGCTTTCACAAAAAGAACCAAAGAAATCTACACTAACAAAAGAGTAGGGTTCTCCAAAGTATCTTTCAACGTATTCAAGAACTTAGCACCTGAAGCACCATCTACAGTACGGTGGTCACAAGAAAGCGTTACTTTCATCATTTTACCAACTACGATTTTACCTTCAGAAACGATTGGTTTCTCGATAATACCACCAACTGCCAAAATACAAGAATCTGGCGGATTGATAATCGCTGTAAATTCTTCAATACCAAACATTCCTAAATTAGAAATAGTAAAAGTATTACCAGACATCTCATCTGGTTGCAATTTACGCTCGCGCGCTTTGCCTGCCAATGCGCGTGTTTCGCTACTCAACTGAGAAAGAGACTTCATATCAGCATAACGTAAGACAGGAACCATTAAACCGTCCTCTACTGCGACTGCAACACCGATATTGATTTCTTTATTCATGCGAATAGTGTCTCCCATCCAAGAAGAGTTAATAGTTGGATGCTGACGCAAAGAAACTGCGGCTGCTTTAACTGTTAAATCATTGAATGAAATACGCACAGGAGAAACTTCATTGAGTTCCTTACGCAATTTCATTACTTTGCCCATGTTGATTTCTACTGTTAAATAGAAATGCGGAGCACCGAACTTACTTTCACCCAAACGACGCGCAATTACTTTACGCATCTGTGAAACCTTCACATCTTCGTAGTTTGCTGCGCCACCATTAAATGCAAAAGGTACAACTGCCGGAGCTGGCGCTGCTGCTGGTTGAGCTGGAGCAGGCGCACTTGGCGCTGCTGGTGCTGGAGCGGCAGGTGCTGCTACTGCTGCCGGTGCAGACATTTGTTCTTCCACATCGCGTTTAACGATACGACCATTGTCACCCGAGCCACTTAGTGTAGAAATATCTATACCTGCCTCTTTTGCCATACTACGTGCCAAAGGTGAAGCCTTTACGCGGCTATCACTACTTGCACTAGGCGCACTAGCTGCTACAGGCGCAGGCTCTTCAGCAGTTACTTTTTCTTCTTTACTTGCAGCCCCATTATCACTTGCTTTTGCGTCTCCGCCAGCTTCTGCGGCGATAGCTGCTTCCCAATCTTCTCCTTCTTCCCCAATAACGGCAATGATGCCGTCGATTGGAACTGCTCCTTCTTTCACTGCAATATGCAATAAAACGCCATCAAAGTAGCTATCTAATTCCATTGTCGCTTTATCTGTTTCTACCTCAGCGATAGTATCGCCAGACTCTACTTCGTCCCCCTCATTTATTAACCACGCGACAATGTTGCCCTCTTCCATCGTATCACTCATCCGGGGCATTCTGATAATCTCTGCCATTTTATTTTTTTTTTAGTGAAATTTAAACTTTGTGCAAATTTATAAGAATATTCTATCATTTTACAGTCAAATGGAGATATTGTTCATTTGACATGAATATTATTTTTGTGAGCGAATTTTCGCTAATTTTATTAGCTCTTTTACTATTTTATAAAATATAATTTAGCTTCATTTCAATGTGGTTTTAATCTATTGTTTATCAGCTTATTAGGGCATATGACTAAACCCATATTGAGAAGAATGAAAGAATAGTTAAATAATGTTACTCTCTTAGAAAGCTTACGCGACAGTTAAACTTAAATAGGCATTTTTTTATCTTTAGATTGTATCAAGTCCCAAATATTCATTTCATAAACAATTCCTATAGACAATAAAGTAGGCAAAACGAAAAGATAACTAAATGGGACATAGATAAAACCGTAAAAGAATAGAAGGTAAAACTTTAATCCAACGAGCAAGTACAAACGGATATTCCACTGAGTACGGAAGCGCTTTATGAGTAAATAGCCAATGCCTAATAAGGCCGCTGCTCCTACTGATACAATACCATGTACTGTCCGTGCAGCATTCATTTTTGCCAGAGCATCTCCTTCTACATTATTGTAAAACCAAGCGGAAAAACTTAACCCTTGAAAGAGGTGATGTGGTTTTTCTCCTACCGCTTGCCACGCCTGAGGTTCCCATTGACGGATAGCGGTTAGTTCATAATATTTCAGCCCATTTGTGACTAAGCTAAAGTCTTGTGACAGGAATGGAATGACATATATAATCATTACTCCCATTAAAACATATAAACTCACTCGAAAAAATGCTTTAAAACCGTATTCATTCCAATATATCAACATAGATAGTGGCAGCCACAAAGTAAAAGCGTAGCGCGATAACAGACAAAAAACGATACCTGTTGCAAAAAGTAGTGGCTTATTCTTGTTGAAAAAGCCAAAATATAAAAACAAGTAAAAACCAATAGGTAATAACTCAACGGAATGACCGAAAAATATTTCATTGTAAAAAGTAAAAGGCAACAATATCAGAAAAGGCAAGAGGGTTTTTATAATCATTTCGACTAATGGAATGTCTTGTCGATACATTCGAAATTGATATAAAATCAAGGCTGACAAAAATACCAAGTAGGCTGTCCAACGATAGTCAATATTTAAAACTTCTGAGAAAATATAGGGCAGCCACATCATCGGAAAATAAGTAGGGAGTACTGTCCAACCGTCGAAAACTAGAGGTGTGTAAGGGTACTCTCCGCTGAGTAAACGTCTAACATACATTTGGATAGACGGAACAACATCGGAATTATACTGGCTGACTTCAAACTTAGCAAAAATTTCGGATAGCTGGAATCCGAAAAAAATGGCGGCACACATAAAGAGCGTGAATGAAGCCAATGTTTTTTTGTGTAAAAAACTCTCTTTATGGAGTGAAGGAGTTTTATCAGGACGGCTGATTAAAAGACCCCATGCTGCAAATACACTAAGTAAGCCAGATAGTAACCAAACCACAGGACTCTTATAATCGCCGAGACATCCTTGACAAAAAGTCTCTAAAAGAACTTCTCCTGTTAATCCGACGAAAAAAAGTAACAACAGTAAAATGTTACGCAGAGAATAATTCATAAAGTTTTTAATTCTTTAGACAAAAAGGTAACTCTTTTATAGGTCATCTCTTAACTTAGTAACGCGAGATAAATAGATTCTGAATTTATTTTTTTCGCGTTACACGGTACTAAATGTCAAATTATGACAAGATAAAATTTGCAAACTACTTCCCAATATTACTCTCCCGTACGATATACAAGGGGCGTTGGCGTAGATTCGAATTCATGCGCGAAAGGTATTCACCGATAATACCAATGGCAATCATCTGAACACCCCCGATAAATAAAATACTCAACATAAGTGAAGCCCATCCAGGTGCATAATCTTCCCATATAAAGCGACTCAGAAGGACGTAAACTAAGACTAAAAATGAAAATCCTGTCACCGAAATACCGAGAAAAGTTACAATTTTGAGTGGGAAATCTGAGAAACCTGTAATTCCGTCTAATGCAAAACGCAGCATCTTACGGTAAGTATAACCTGTATTTCCTGCGTGTCTTTCGTCACGGTCGTACTCTACATAAGTTTGTCGAAAGCCAATCCATGAAATTTGCCCGCGCAAAAATTTATGCTGTTCGGGCATCTTTTTCAATTCGTCTACGATACGCCTGTCCATGATGCGAAAATCACCCGTATCAACGGGGATGTCGACATCCGTAATACGAGAGAGGATGCGATAAAAAGCATTGGCTGTAAATTTTTTCATGCGACTCTCGCCTTCACGTTTTTTGCGTCGAGCGTACACTACTTCATAGCCTTCTTTAATCTTTGCGTACATGTCGGCGATTAATTCAGGAGGGTCTTGTAGGTCGGCATCAATAATGACGATTGTTTCTCCTATTGCCCTGTCTAAGCCTGCGGTGACCGCGATTTGGTGTCCGAAGTTGCGCGAAAAATCAATATATTTAACTTCTGTATCTTGTTTTATCAAATTTTTGATGAGCTGTAAAGACTTATCTTTACTCCCGTCATTGACGAAAATTAATTCGTAAGTAAGCTTTAAATCGTGCAATACACCCGTCAGTCGTTTGTATAACAAATCGATATTTTCTTCCTCGTTGTAAATAGGTATGATGACGGATATTTGCATAGTTTTTTAATTGTTGTAGTCCTGCAAATATTAAAAAAAATGTTGGCTTATTTTAAACAGTATTGCAAAATCGTCCCTAGCAGCGCATAAATTCCTTTCTCTATGAACACAGATAAGTAGTCAGACAAATTTATTTTGGAGTCTAGATATGCCATATTTGTATTTGTTAAAAGAAAATAAAATGCTGATTATCAGTGCAATTGCGAAAAGTAAATATGGCATATCTTTTATCGAAATAATTATGTCCGAGTACTTAAGTCTTTACAACTCATCGCACTTAAATAGGGTAATCCTCTTATTCAAATAACTGATAGAAAAATAACTCAAAAATCAGTAACCAATCTTACCTTTGCAACATGAAGAATATTGCTTTTATAATTTTATTTGTAATTATCCCTATTTGGTTTTTTACAAATGCTAAGCAAAACAATTGGAAAGAAGGTCACGTCGGACACATCATCCGAAGTAGTGACGCAAAGGGGTATTATGCTTATCTGCCTGCAATATTTATTTATGATGATTTGTCTTTTGGCTTTTGGGAAGATATGCAAAAGAAGTATTGGAAGAAAGTTGAGCCTTGGAGTGATTACAGAAAAAAAACAGAGACGGGTTATGTTAATAAATATTATGCAGGAACAGCCGTTTTGCAGTTGCCGTTTTTTTTGACAGCACACGCGATTACTATTAGTCAAGGTGGAGATGTAGACGGCTACTCTTGGTATTATCAAGTATTGATAAATATCGGGACGATTTGTTATTTAATTATAGGTTTATTACTTTTTAATCGTTTTCTCAAATCCAATCAAATTAATCGTTGGAAGAGGTTGACCACATTATATGTGACCGCTTTTGGGACAAATATTGCTATTTACTGTTTCGATGACCCTGCCATGTCTCACATCTATTCCTTTGCGGCGGTGTCTCTTTTTATGGTGCTAAGTGATAAGTTTTTTCGAGAAAACTCCATGAAAATATTGCTTCTCGCAGCGATAGTTTTCGGCTTGATAGTTCTAATTCGTCCGATAAATGGATTGGTTATTTTTTCGTTACCTTTTTTAGCAGGTACTTCTGAAAGGCTGGTAAAGGGATTTGATTTTATAAGAAACAAACCCATTTCTCTACTTTTTTCGGCATTACTCTTTTTTGCCGTAGTTGGCATTCAGTTAATTTTATACAAAATACAAACGGGACACTTTATCGTTTATTCTTATCAAGATGAAGGATTTGATTTCCTTGACCCTAATATTTTTAATATTTTATTGAGCTACAAAAAAGGATTATTTGTCTATACGCCATTGGCAGGAATAGCTTTGATTGGCTTGTTTTTTATGAAAAAATATAGAGGATTGGCACTTGGAATATTTTTACTCTTTTTGACTTATGTGCTGTCTTGTTGGTATCCTTGGTGGTACGGAGGGAGCTTTTCTAGTCGGGTTTATATTGAGTATTTTCCTTACATTTTCTTCGCTTTTGCAGTGCTGATAAGCAAGATGACAAAGAAAATAATACTTGTTCCTTTTCTTGTCTTGACACTCTTTTTGACTTTACACAATCAGCAACAAATCATCCTCTATCGTTGGGGGATGATACATTGGGATAGTATGACTAAGGAAAAATATTGGGAGTCATCTACTAAGGCCGCAGATATGGTGAGAGGTAAAATCAAGAAAACTTTTAAAGGAGGATAAGAAGTATCATGGTCGTTTCACGCCGTGTCTCAGACGAACGGCATGGAACGACCGTGATACTTTTAGACCATTGTAATTACAGCCTTGCCTTTCACTTTTCGAGCAGCAATATCTTCCAAAGCCTGCACCGCATTCTCCAAAGGATAAGTCCCGTGAATATGTGGATTTAATTTTTTCTCATTAAACCACTGCACCATTTGCGCAACGTTTTGATAATTCTGTTTAGGTTCTTTCTGCGTGAATGTCCCCCAAAAAACACCAACAATAGAGCATTCTTTTAAGAGTGCTAGATTTAATGGAATTTTTGGAATCTCACCCGCCGCAAAACCCACGACTAAGTAGCGTCCTTTACGAGCCATAGTACGCAAAGCTGGATTCGTATAATCGCCACCAACGGGGTCATAAATAACATCCACACCTTTCTTATTTGTCAATTCTTTGACGCGCTCTTTGAGATTTTCTTCATTATAATTTATCAGTTCATCTGCGCCGTGCTTTTTACACAAATCAAGTTTCTCTTGTGTCGATGCCGCTGCAATGACATGCGCACCCATTTGCTTACCCAATTCTACTGCTGCCAAACCAACACCACCTGATGCGCCTAAGACCAATAGCGTCTCTCCCGCTTGCATATTTGCTCTATCTTTCAATGCGTGATAACTCGTCCCATAAGCCAATAAAAAGGAAGCAGCATTGACCATATTCATGCCTGGAGGTTTGGGAAAGCAAGCTTTACTACTGACAGCAACTTTCTCTGCAAAACCGCCATAGGTCGTCATTCCAACTACTTCATCTCCGACCTTCAAATGCTTTACATTTTCGCCAACGCTCTCTATTACTCCTGCAACATCGCTACCTGGCGAAAAAGGAAAAGGTGGTTTAAACTGATATAATCCTTGGACGACCAATGTGTCTGGAAAATTGACACTACAAGCGTGTACTTTAATCAAAACCTCGTCCGCCGTAGGTACGGGGTCGGGCATATCTTGATATTTAAGATTGGACAAAGGCGCGAATTTATCGCAAATAATAGCTTTCATATTTTTATTTTAAGTGTCACGGTCACAAAGTATCACGTCCGTTCTACGGCGTGAATCAGGCACGGGGTGGAACCCGCGTGCTACTTTACACGGCGTGGAACGACCGTGCTACTACATTTCATAATCTACCTCATCCCCAGCATCTGGTATCGCCGTAGGCGGAGGTGGAGTAGGGGCAGCATTTGTTTCTTTTTCTTCTTTTTGATACGTTTTTCCTTCTAAAGTATAATCAATACCAGACCCTTCTGCAACTGCATCTTCTTCCATTTCTACACTACGTGGTTGCAATATTAATTCGTCCTCCGATGGTTCTTCGATTGGGTCAAATGCCAACGGTTTGTTTGCATCAAACTTAGCTAGTAAATCTTCAATACCAAATGAAGGGGGCGTTTTACACTGGTCTGGAGTCCCAATTCCGTCCTTGCAATTCATGAATTTCTGCATGTCAGAACTCTTACACCCTAATACCGCTGCTGCCATATATTGCCCCAAACGATAATAAGCCTCCCACTGCACAGGGTCAAAAAACTGGTCAGATGTTGGCTCGTGAGGAAAATCTGGGTGATAGATTTTGTACTTATAAGTATCAAAAAGTAATTTGTTTTCTTTTGAGTCGCGCGGGATAAATGGTTTTCCTTTTGGTGCTAAAACGGTTGATTTAACATAGACTAAAGTACCGATTTTTATCACATCTTTTCCCTTGGCACGACTACGCCCAAGGTTCCGACGGACGATGCGTTTGGCTGCTTTTATTGCTGCGGCACGAGCTTCCTCTGAAATTTCTCCTGCATTGTGAATTTTTAAATCGACCTGGTAAATTACCTTTTCATCCGCATCTAAACTGTAATTAACTAAGGCTTCGATATTTTTATCTTTGGAAGTTCCGTCTTCATAAACTCTACAATAAGTGAATGGGACACCGTCATTATCATGCACTTCAAATTCTTCCCAAACCTTGTACAAGTCTGCCGTCACAAAACGTTTTTGTGCGTAACCATGCGAAGGACGAGGCGTCAAAACATCCTCTGGTTGCTCTCTAAATTGAATGGCTATTCCCAGTTCATTTCGCGCGCGGATAGTCAGATTATTGAGGTCCCCAAAAGTTCCCTTTGGGTCAGCACCTGCATCTACGGCGATGATAAGGCGGCATTTGCGACGCAATAATTCATAGACGCCTAAGTTTTCGATGTGACCGCCGTCGGATATATTGAGTTTGCGATTATCCGTATTTATTTTTGAAAATAACTCATAAAAGAAATAAAACGGCCACCAAACGCGATAACTCTGCTGTGCAAAACGCTTCATCGGATTATTAACCCAAAATCCTAATCGCGCATTAAAAAGAGTCATGAAAACACTTAATACTTTGTTAGAATAATTTCCCATTCCTGGATTAACTGCTGCCGCTGAAATCGTCGTTGCAGCAGGTAATGTCATCTCATCATAACCTGGAAATTCATCTGTCTTTACATAGTCCACTAATTTTGCACCGCAAAATAAAGGAGACAAAACAAAGTAATCATTGGCTTTAGAACCTTTAAAGGCTTCGCCACCACCTGGACTTTGTAGATTAAGACAGGTATTGATAAGTGGATAAGGATTGAGCCAGTCTCTAATGTCTTTTCCTTCGGGGTTAAATGTTTTGTGAAGCGGAATATTGTCGTAGTCGCCTGCTCGTTTTAGATAAGCGTCAGCGAGTTGAGTCCGATAAAAACGGTGAAAACTAAGCGCATTAGGATTTAAAATAAAACCCGCCAAAATCATCAGAATCAATAGAATAGCATTTGCAATAATACGTCCGACCTGAGTCGGTGTATCAAAAATAACATTGATGATATCTATCTCAAATATACCTGCTGTCCGCAATCCTCGTAAAAACATAAAGGAAAACACAACCAAAGCAAGCAGTGCTATCGTTGTCTCTGCGAGGTTAAAGATACGAGAAACTCCCAGTTTGAATTTAAAGAAGATATTGGCAAAAAGGTGAAGGAAAAAGACAATGATAATTCCTGAAATTGATTTTTGAATGAGGTAATCCCAAATAAAGGCATCGCCATCACTTTGTGGCATGATGTCCAAAATTGGTTCTTCTGCTTCGGCAAAGCCAAAAACTTGTCCTAATATTCTAACAAAAATAATAACTGCTGCAATAATCAAAGCAGGACTCAAAAGAGACATGAATAAACTTGCGAAATAACCGACAGTCAAAATGAGGGTGTTCCAAAATTTACGAAACGCCGACTGACCAGGTATCAAATAGGCGCCGTAAGAGCGCATGTGGTCGATGTCTTCTTTGACAAAGAGTTGTTCGTAGTCTCCGCGCTGTTTGAGTGTTGCTTGGATATAAGAACCACAGTAGCCACCGCCAGAAACGGTACTTAGGTAGTCCGATTTTTGGAGGAGATTGAAAATATTCAAGGTTTTTAGAAAACCTAAATTTATAGTAGCAGAGCGTATACCGCCACCGCTGAGGGCAATACCAAATTTGGTATCCGTAAATTTTTCTGAGTCGGCAGCGTCTAAACCGTTTTCTTTCATTTGCGCCCGTCGCTTTTTCAGAACACGGTTCTCTTCAGCTATGACGTCTTCAATTTTAAAGGCTTCGAGGGACATGGTGATAGTTTGTGTTGTGTGTGCTATTCTAATAAATCAAAGTATTCCTGCGCAAAATGAGAAAAATGCTGCATTTTTACCGCATGAGAATAGTCTTTTTTATTTTAATCGCCTTTTTTTGCTGCTTAATGTCGGGTTGCAAGGAAGATAAACCAAGAATGGTGAAGACTGCCTTTTATCATTGGCAGACAGATTTTGACTTGTCTGATTTTGAAAAAGACTTCATTGATAAAACTAAATCTGAGAAGTTATACGTCAAGTTTTTTGACGTGGACTGGAATGGAAAAGAGGCGATTCCTATGGCTTCTTTGAATGTTAAAAGCGAAGCTCGGGCAGGGCAGGAAATAGTGCCGACAATCTTTATTACTAATCGTACTTTTAAGCATTTGAAAGAAGAGAAAGTCTCCGATTTAGCAGAGAAGGTATTGGGGAAGATAAAACGTATTTTTGATAATTTTAATGATGCTGAATTAAGAGAAATTCAATTTGACTGTGATTGGTCAGAAAGTACACGCGTAGCTTATTTTTCTTTTTTAGAGTTAATAAATACAAAGCTTTCAGAGGAAAATGTACAATTGTCAGCTACGATTAGATTGCATCAGATTAAATTTTTTGAGCGAACAGGTGTGCCGCCTGTCACACGCGGAATGTTGATGTTTTATAACACAGGAGAATTGCGAAATTTTGAGACTGAAAATTCTATTTTAGATTTAAAAACCGCAGAAAAGTATTTAGTAAATTTTGATAAATATCCTTTGCCATTAGACTTGGCTTTACCACTTTTTCGGTGGGGTGTTTTATTTAGAGAAGGGAAGATGATTCGTTTGCTGAATGGACTTTCTGAAATGGATTTAAGAGACACAACTTTCTTTGAAAAAAGGACTAAGCAACGTTTTGTCGTAAGTGAGAATACTTACTTAGCTGGGCATTATGTTTATAAGAAAGATAAAATTCGTCTGGAGCAAATCACACAATCTAAATTGGATAGTGCTGTGCAGATTTTGCAGCCAATACTGCCAATGAATGACTTGGCATTGACATTTTATCATATTGACAGCACAATTGTCCAACAATTTTCGACTCAGAACCTTTTACACTTATCTAATCAATTGAAAAAGAGGTGATTGTCCGACAATGATTTGTATTTGAATCTAAATTTTGAGCTAATAATCTTAAAAAGTCGAACAAGTATGCAAAAATATTTGTATTTTTAGGGGTGAGATAGGAACGAAATTCGCATTAAGAATTTTGTGAAGGGATAAACGATTGATTCAGAGGATAAAGAAGAGATTTTAAAATAAGAAATAAACACAATGGATAGCATGAGAAATAAAATACTGTTGACGGTTGTATTGGGTTTGTTTTTTTCTTTTGCAGGAAGTGCACAAGGCACTTTTCAGCCGAAGGCAATCGACGATACTCCGAAAGGAATTGTCTACAATAAAGAATTTACGGTCAATTTTGCAGCACAAACCAATGGGTTTGAGTTAGGAGTTGATTTTGGAAAGTTGATAACTTACCAAAAAACACGTTACTATCATTTTGGTATTGGAGAGTTGAAGCACGCTCGCGAAACGCGTTCTAATCTTCAAGCGACTGTGCCATCTACTATAGTTGCTCGGTCTTATATCTTTGGAAAACAAAATAATCTGTACGCTATCCGCGCAGGTTTAGGTACCAAACGCTACTTAACAGAAAAAGCAAAAGAAAAAGGTGTTTCTATTGGCTTGAAATATGAATTTGGTCCAACTTTAGGTTTACTAAAGCCTTATTATTTGGAGGTTTACATGCCAGAGAGCGCAACATCTCAAAGCACACGTTCTGTTCGATACTCTGAAGAAACAGCGTCACAGTTTTCTGACCCGTCGCGTATTTTTGGTGCATCTAGCCGTGTTACAGGTTTGGGCGAAATCAAACCGACTTTTGGAGCACACGCTAAGTTTGCTGTACATTTTGATTGGGGGGCATTTGACGAGTTTGTAAAAGCATTAGATGCAGGTGTAATGGTGGATGTTTTTCTACAAAATACACCAATATTAATCGACGGCGCAAATATTAATAACGAAGCTGTCGAAAATCGTAACCTATTCCTTAACCTTTTTGTAAATTTGCAGTTCGGGAAAAGAAAGTAATCTTTTAGTTGTCGGTTGACTATTGTCAGTTGACGGTGAACAGCTTTAAAAAAGAGATAGAGCCTGAGCGTTTTATCTCTTTTTTTATACAACTTTCCTCCGAAATACGGGTTTTTAATAACGAATGTGGAGACGGTGAGTAGAGACGTGATTATACAATAGACATTCGACAATATACATTTACAATGTTAGAATTACCGATAGTAGAAGCGAAAGAGAAACGAGCGAAAAAACCAGATTGGTTGCGGGTAAAACTGCCGATTGGTCCTGAGTTTAAAAAAGTACGTAAGCTCGTCGATGAATATAAACTGAATACCATTTGTCAAAGTGGTAACTGTCCAAATATGGGTGAATGTTGGGGGGCAGGTACAGCGACTTTTATGATTTTGGGAAATACCTGCACGCGTTCATGTAGCTTTTGTGCAGTGAAGACAGGTCGCCCGCCCGAGTATGATGAGGACGAGCCACGCCGCGTAGCAGAAGCTATTCGATTGATGCAAGTCAAACATGCTGTTATCACATCCGTTAATCGAGATGAGCTGAAAGACCGTGGGGCAGAGGTTTGGTATCAGACTGTTGTGCAGACAAAAATAGAATCTCCAACGACGACAATCGAGACTTTGATTCCTGATGTTCGTGGAACTTGGTTTGCTTTAGAGCGCATGATTAGTGGAGGACAAGAGGTTGTTTCTCACAATATGGAGACAGTGTCTGAGCTTTACCGTAAAGTACGCCCACAAGGGAAGTACACGCGTAGTTTAGAACAGTTAAAGCGTATCAAAGAATTCGGTAAGCGTACAAAAACGGGAGTAATGGTTGGTTTGGGAGAAACTCAAGACCAAATGTTGCGCCTCATGGACGACTTACGCGAAAATGACTGTGATGTATTGACAATCGGACAATACTTGCAGCCAACTAAAATGCACTTAGCTGTGGATGAATTCGTTCACCCTGATGTTTTTGCGATGTACAAAGAGGAAGGAATGAAGCGTGGATTTAACTTCGTAGAAAGTGGTCCATTGGTGCGTAGTTCTTATCACGCGGAGCGTCACCTGTAGAGTATCCCGAAACTCTCATTTCGGATAGTTCTATTGCATATTAATATTCCGAAACAGGAGTTTCGGGATACGACACAAAAAAGCTGATTTCAATTCACATTGAAATCAGCTTTTTTATTGAACTTAAATATAAACTCTTCTTAACTTGCAGTACGTGTCAAGTATTTTTCGATTTCGCGACCGAAAGAAGAATTAGGGAATTCATTTTTAATACGCATATATGCACTATTAGCAGAAGACTTATCACCTTCTTTTTCGCTTAGCATTGCATATTTGTGCAAGTAGTAGGGCGTTAAAACTTCGTTAGCTGTACCGTTAGCTGCTTTTTTGTAATAGCTTAATGCGTTGCTCATATCTGCTTTTTCAGAGTAAGCGTCGCCTAATAAACCATTCTTTAAAACAGGCATTAACTGACCGTCTGCTTTGATATCACCTAGGTAATCGATAGCTGCATCGAATTTACCAAGATTCATGAAACCAACAGCTGAGTAGTAAGCTGCTGCGTTAGAAGCTTCTGCTACACCAAAGTCTTTTTCGATATCTGCAAAACCTAAGTTACCTCCACCTGGGTTATTGATTGCTAATGCAAAGCTATCTTTAGCGAATTGGTTTTCGGCTACCCACATTTGTTCTAATGCTGCCTCTTGTTTTGGCTGCACGTAGAAGTTCTTGTATGCTAACCAGCCACCTACTAACAATACTAAAGCTACCAAACCACCGAAAAGCGCATTTTGATTTCTTTCCATAAAGTCACCTGCACCTTCAGTTACTTGCATTACGTCAACAAGTACATCTTCCTCTTCTGCTCCTTGTTGATTCTTTTTGATTGTTTTTTTTCTTCTTGCCATTGTTAGTTGCTGTTCGGGGAAATTTCCGGCTTGGAATATTTCCTTGTTAAAAAATCAGTATTCCAGAATATGACTGATTTACGATTATTTCTTTTTTGAGTTACGTCCTTTGATTTCTATTCTAAAAATAAAATTGAAGAAGAATCAAAAGATGTAATTTTGTGAGCTTTTTAAAAAGCCGCGCAAAAATAGGTAATTTTTAATATATCTGCTTGTTTCTCTTGAAACATATTAATAAATAGACAGGTTTTTTGGATTTTTTTTCTATAAACTGAGTTTGTTGCTTCTATTTTTCTGCATTCTAGGGCTCCTTCATTACACGCTCACCGTGATATTTATTCAAAAATCAGCTGTTATCGTCTCACTGTACAGTTTAAATTCTTCGTTTTTTCTTTCTACGACTTCAATTCACAAAAAATAACAAATAGACAATTTATCATTTTTAACTAAAATTAGTAATTGTTTCCTGTAATCTACTTGTTAAAAGCATTTTATACATATTTTTATATTCTATTTCTTAAAATTGGTATTCTCTTTGCATGGTAATCCTTGTTGTCACAAAAGGTGATAATTAGCTTAGAAAACATATAAATATAAAATGTTTTTTTGCCATATCATAACAAGAAGGAATTAGGATGTAGAGTTTAGATGAATTTTAAAGCCGGCACATTCCTTGCGTGAAATGATGATAGTAATAGTGCTTTAGCATAAAGGCTATTTTAACATAAATGTACGAGATAGAGGAGAAGGGAAAGAAATAGCGTACATATCCAAATTGACTATTTAGTGAGTGTTTGTTCATAGTTTTTGTTTTTTATTTAGCCCTCCGATTATTCGGAGGGACTTTTTTTGACTAATATCTAGGAGAATTTTTTGACTATAGATTCTCTATTACTATATATAAGATTTAGTGTTTGTTCATAGTGTTTGTTTTTTGTTTTGTCCCGGCCAATAATTTCTTTTGAGCCGGGCTTTTTTATGGACAATAAAAAAACGGAATTATTCGATGAAGAATAATTCCGTTTTTTCATTTCACGTCTTTTATTTATAACTGATTCCCTTTCGCCACACGTGTTTTTACCTGTGTTTTTCTAATTTTTTTCAAATCGACCATGAGAAGTGCTAGAGCGTCAGATTTATATATGTAATAGTTTTTATCATCATAACGAATGACTCCTTTTGCATCTTTCCATTTGACTACCTTTAGTACATACCGATTATTACCTCTAGAGTCAGGACCAAAAATAAGAGTGCGGTCAGATTTTCCTTCTTCAAAACTAATGGCGAAGCGATTCTCACGAGGAATATAACTCAACACGCCAGGAGTACCCTTTGGTATTAAAATTTCCTCAATTTCTCTACCTTGTTCCATACGTATTTTGCCGCCACTGATACGAGAGTCTGCATCCGTTCTTTGACGACGCAAAGTGACACCGTCTGATAGGTAGAATTGAATGCGTTTTAGTTGGTCTTGGTCCCATTTGTTTTCCTCATAAAGCTTTTGAGTAAATGGACTTAATCGAGGGGAACAAGCACTTAGCAAAAACAAACATAGGATTGCTAAAGGGAATATTTTTGTCATTGATTTCATAAAATTGACTTTTTGAATAATGTGTACAACGAAATTTTGACCTACGCAAAAACTAAGTATTTACATGGCTTTTCTGACTCTTATCTAATAGACGGATAAAATGTCACTAAATTAACTTGAAATGTAAGGTTTAATAGATTATTAACGAAGGATTAACCAATATTAACGTCACAGTTTTCTTAAAAAGGAAGGCTTATTATTTCTGTACTGACTTATCTTTGATGTAATAGATACGGCTAGACTCTCCACTTTACAACTATTTCCTTACTTAGCGACAACTACACAAAACATGAAGTTAATTACTTTTAATCAAAAAGCATTCTCTCTGTTTTTTTTCATTTTATCGTCTTTTTCTCTTACAGCAGAGGTTAGTTATCAGAATCCATTATTTGCAGAAGAATTTCCCGTTGGCAATATGCTAGCATGGACAACTGCTTTTGAAGAAGGCAGTCAATTTTTCTTTATCGAAAGGTCTTCGGACGGTATTTATTTTGAAAATATCGGACAGGTAGAAGCCGCAGGGAATACAGATGAGGGAAAGAAATATCATTTTCTTGACGTAGGAGTTCAAAGCGAAGTTGTCTTGTATCGTTTGAAGCAAACAGATACTGACGGAACGGCAAGTTTTTCAGAGGCTATCACGATGCACAAGACTAAGACAAATAACTTTATGGTTATTCGTATGAATAAAACTGATGTTGTCAACAGCTTTGAATGTTCAATTGATAATCTGAGAGAAGGTTTGATGACATACGAGGTGAGTAATCTGAGAGGAGAAGTTATCGAGACGGAAGATGTGGCTTTGGTCGCAGGTTTAAATCAGTTAAACATCAATACAGAAGAATTAAAAGCAGGTATATATAAAGTAAAACTCAAAATGAATGATGAAGAAGAAGTTCTCGTCATACAACGAGTAATGACTGAAGAAAAACCTGCATTACGCGCATCCAAACAAGAAACTGGGAAAGGTGGATAGTTTGGCTTGATTATTGGCGTAAAAAAGCTATATTTTCCCCTAACAATATTAGCACAACAAAAACTTAGTAAATAAATAAGATTATGTTACAAAGAACGCTCGCTACACTAATCACTACCCTCGCTTTATCTTTTACCGCAACATCGGCTTTTGCATCATGCATTTATGAACAGCCAATTAAGGGTGAAAACTTGCAAATTGGCACAATGCTAACTTGGAGTACTTCTTTTGAAGAAAATAACTCTATGTTTATTGTTGAAAAATCAGAAGACGGGGTTAACTTCTCTGGGGCTGGTTCTGTCAAAGCTGCAGGAGATACAGATGAAGAAAAGCAATATAACTATTTAGACGTCATGGCAAACTCTGAAAAAACGATGTATCGTTTGAAGCAGGTTGATTTTGACGGCTCATTCAGTTTCTCTGATATAGTAACGATTACTCGTGAATTCAAAAATGATTTCATGGTCGCACGTATGTCTTCTGTGACAACAACGAATTTATTTGAAGTAACTATTGATGCATTGAAAGATGGCGAAATGAATTACAATGTTGCCAACTTGAAGGGTGAATTGATGTTTGAAGATAATATGTTAGTTGCCAATGGCTTGAATGATTTAAGCATTGATTTGACTGACCAAAACGAAGGCATTTACAAGTTAAACTTGGAAATGGACGGCGAAAAAGAAACATTAGTCGTGAAGAAAGTAATGGACGAAATTACTAAAAAACAAAACGTTGCTTCTAAGGATAAAGGAACTGACGGAAGAAACTAAAAGGTAAAAATTTCATATACGGAAAGGTCTTTTGAGCATGTGCTTAAAAGACCTTTTTGGGTTTTAGGCAACCTCGCATTTTTGCCTCAATTGATGAAAAAAATCTAAATTTTAAGAGATACAACATATTCTGAAAACAAATCTCGCCTTGTTTTATCATATTCGTAAAAAACACCCTATTTTTCCGAAAATTAAAACAACCGCAATGAAATATTTCTTTCTTCTCCTAACTATCCTTCCTTGTGTACTCTTTGCTCAAAAAGGCGATAAAAAAACGTTAACTCACCAAGACCTCGTCACGTGGAAAACGATTAAGTCTACAGAAATTACAGATGACGGAAAGTATGTCCTTTACACCACAAAGGCTGAAGAACTAGACGGAGAACTTCACGTCTATAATACTGAAACGAAGCGAAAATATTCCTTTCCTCGCGGAACAAATCCAGATATTAGTCACGACGGTAAGTTTATTGCTTTTAAGATAAAACCTTATCGTGACAGTATCAAAGCAATGAAGTTGCGTGAAGTCGAAAAGGAGGACATGCCCAATGACACCTTGGCTATTTATGATTTAGAAAAACGTGATTTGGTGAAAATACCAAATGTCAAATCCTATAAAATGCCAAAGAAGTGGGACGGTTGGCTAACTTATTTGCGGGAACCAGAAGAAGTGAAAGAGGAAGAGAAAAAAGTTGATAATGGCATAGGTTTAGTCGAGCCAGAAGAAATTAAAAAGAAGAAAGAAAGTAAGAAAAACGGAGCAAAATTGACAATTCGACAATTGGCAACTGGGCAAGAAGAAAACTTTGGTTACGTGACGGATTATACATTGGCAGAGGAGGGTAAACGCTTGATGTATCACACAACAAGCGATGATACAACCTACTGGGCGGGTATTTATATTTTCGATTTTGAGCAAAGTAAGACTTTTGAAGTAATGACGGATTCTACTTATGGTAGTTATCAAAAAATGATTTTTTCAAAGGACGGAAAGCGTGCGGCATTTGTGGCAGAAGGGGAGTCTGAAGACGCTCGTTTACATCCATTTGCGGTTTTTGCTTGGGAGGAAGATGCCGCGGAAATTATTGCGGACGATACATCTGATTTTATTCCTGCGAACTACCGAATTAGCGAGCATCATAAGTTATCCTTCTCAGAAGACAATGAAATGCTTTTCTTTGGTCTCGGGAAGCAACTGCCATTAAAGGATACGACTGTTTTGGATGAAGATAAGGCGAATGTGGAAGTTTGGTCTTCGCAAGACAAACGCCTTTACACACAACAAAATGTGGAGTTGGAAGATGACCAAGAAAAAACTTATCTCGCGGCTTATTATCTCGATAAAAATGTAATTCGCGTATGGGCAGACGAAGATATGCCAGAGGTGCGACTCAATCATGATAAAACTGCATTTTACGCATTGGGTTATAATACGACGCCCTATGAGAGACAAGCTTCGTGGGAAGGATTTCCAACGCATAAGGACATTTATAAAATAGAAACGACCAATGGAAAGCGGACAAGAATAGCGGAGGACTTAACTGCTTCTCCACGTCTTTCTCCTGCTGGAAAATATATCACTTGGTACAATTTAGTTGACTCCTCTTGGTATGCGCACAACAATGCGACAGAGACGCTAAAGACATTAACCAATAATGAATTAGGTATTTTTTATGATGAATTAAATGACCGTCCGATGTTGGCTTATGATTATGGCGCAATGGGCTGGTCAGATGATGATACCCACTTTTATATTTATGACCGTTATGATATCTGGAAGACTACGCTAGATGGGAAAGTTTTACCAACGAATTTGACAAATGGACGCGCAAAAAAACTCAAGTATCGCCACATTAAATTAGATACAGAAAAGGAATTTTTTGAATTAGATGAAACGATACTTCTACAAGTTTTTGATGAGAAAACAAAAGGAAGTGGCTACGCTACTTTGAATTTGAAATCTGGTGAGTTGAAAGAACTTATTTTTGATGATAATCTTGCTTATGGTCGCCGCCCGAAAAAAGCGAAGAATGCAGATAAATATGTCTTCACGCGAGAGAATTTTCAGACCTTTCCAAATCTACATTTAGGAAATGGTAAATTTAAAAAAACGCAACAGATAACTGACATCAATCCGCAGCAAAAAGAATACTCTTGGGGAACTGCCGAATCTTATAAATGGACGGCTTTTGACGGAACGAAATTAGAAGGAACACTAGTAAAGCCCGCTAATTTTAATCCTAAGAAAAAGTACCCAATGATTGTCAATTTCTATGAGAGAAGCAGCGATAGACTGCACCGTCACCGCACGCCATATCCGCACAGAAGCACGATAAACTATGCTTTTTATGCCAGTAAAGGTTATTTAATCTTCAATCCTGATGTGCATTATCAAGTCGGTTATCCTGGAGAGAGTTCTTACAATTGTGTAGTTTCAGGAGTAGAAGCATTGATAAAGGAAGGTTTTGTGGATAAAGATAAAATAGGCGCGCAAGGGCATAGTTGGGGCGGCTATCAAGTCGCTCATTTGGCTACTAAAACAGATATTTTTGCCTGTATAGAATCTGGTGCGCCAGTAGTTAATATGACGTCAGCTTATGGCGGTATTCGCTGGGGGAGTGGTCGTAGTCGGATGTTTCAGTACGAGCATACTCAAAGTAGGATTGGGGGGACACTCTGGAATGCTAAAGACCTTTATTTAGAAAATTCACCGCTTTTCAATACGGATAAAATCAACACGCCAATACTCATCATGCACAATGATAAAGACGGTGCAGTGCCTTGGTATCAAGGGATTGAGTGGTTTGTCGCCCTACGTAGATTGGATAAAAAAGCTTGGATGTTGAATTATAACGATGAGCCACACTGGCCTTTGAAATTGCCAAATCGTAAGGATTTTAATGTGCGGATGCAGGAGTTCTTTGACCATTATTTAATGGATGCAGAAATGCCTAAGTGGATGCGGGACGGAGTGCCAGCGGTGGAGAAGGAGTAATAGTTATTTTTTCTCTAAATGAAATTGAGTATTATCGACATGCGATAATCATTAATATGTCTGAAGCAATATTCAATACAATTCACCTTCTAAAACAGCTTAATTTTGTGTAATAACTAACAACACAATAACCAATAACAAAGCAGCCTATGACATTTTTAGCATCAGGTATCGGTTTAATGATTAGTATGATTTTGGCAGAAATGTTCTTTCTCCAAAATATCAAAAAGGAAGATTTACCTTGGAATGAGTTAATGACGAATATTAACTCAGGACACGTTTTTATGTGGCTATTTCGAGGTTTAGAAGGCGTGATGTATGTTTATGTATTGCGCAATTTTACTTTTGATTTATTCACGGGCTGGCATCTGATTCCTTTGACTATTTTCGGATATATTTTGTGGGACTTCTTATATTATTGGTCACACAGAATGCATCATACGTTACCTTTTTTGTGGAATGTACACGTAGTTCATCATCAGGCGGAGCATTTTAGTTTGTCTATGGCGATTAGGAATTCTTGGTTTTCGCCTTTTACTTCCTTTCCATTTTTTGCTGTTTTAGCGATATTGGGATTGCCTTTTGAGGTATTCTTTTCTATTGCGGGACTGAATTATTTCATTCAATTTTATAATCATAACGCAGTCGTTGGTAAATCAGGATTTTTAGAAAAGTTCATGATTACGCCAGCGCACCACCGTGTGCACCACGGTTGTAATGACATGTATATTGATAAAAACCACGGGGGGAGTCTAGTGATTTGGGATAAGATGTTTGGTACATTTCAGGAAGAATTGCCTGAAGTGCCAATCCAATATGGACTCAAAGACGCGCCGATGATTTATAATCCATTTTGGGCAAACATTTCACCTTTTTTCAAATACTTGAAACTAGATAAGCTCTTTAGTTCAAAGGAGATAACAGAAAAAGTAGAGTACGGAAGAACGTATCTCTTTAGTGGAACACTCAGCTTATTCGGTGTTTTTATTCTATATATCTTCTTTGAAGGCAACTGGAATTTTACACAAATGACGAGCTTGTTCTTTCTGCTTTTAAGCGGAACAATAGTCTTGGGTAGCATGGCAAACGGCAGTCGAAATGCCTTATGGTTTTGGATTGGAATAATGGGTGTTTTACTACCTATTTGGGTTTGGTATTTTGGAGATACGATTGACTCTTTGCAAATTTGGGTGCCTTTGGTTTTATTGTCTGTGCATGGATGGTTTGGGATGCGGGAGTTTGGAAGATTTGAAACTGTTACAACATGAACAAGTGTGTGGATGATTAAGTCAATAGTTTTGTTGTAAAGTATATTACCTACCAATCAATATCATAAAGAAAACAAATGTGTCTCGAATAGCTTACTAAGAACTTATGATTGAAACGCGGATGATACGAATATGACGGATTTGGGCGGATTTTATAGTATCTACTTAAATTAGCGGTATTTGTATCACCTTCCGATGCTCGAGATAGACTGATTTTTAATAATGTATTCTTACACATTTAGGCATATTAATCTCGCTCTTCAAGCTGTCTAAACCACATATATTTTTTCTTTCTAATTTTCTTTAGCGAATTTTCGCTAAAACCCTTATCTTCGCCAACAATTAGCAACATATCTCGTTTCTAATTTAACCAAGAAGAAAAAAATATCACAACAGAAGTTGGCACAAGTTAGTATGGACCTTTCAGCTAATAACCGCCAACTACCAACTAAATAAAAGATGGCAGATAACTATGTTAGTGTAAGGAATATTAAGTTCATGCTTCATGAAGTCTTTGAAGCCGAAAGCCTCAACCGCTTTGAACGCTACCAAGATTACGATAAAGAAGGAATTAACATGGCATTGTCTGCCGCAAAGTCCATTTCGGATAACCATCTTTTTCCGATTTATCGAGAGATGGATAAGAAGAAAGCTTATGTTGAAGATGGGGTAGTACACGTTCATCCAGGATTGAAAACTGCTATAAAAGCAATGGCAGAAGGCGGATGGATTGGCGCAGGTCAATCTTACGATAATGGAGGACAACAGATGCCCGCACTTTTAGAAAGTGGTGCTTCTATGATTTTTAATTCTGCAAATGGAAATGCAGTAGGTTACGCCTTTTTGACAAATGGCGCAGCTAATTTGATACAATCTTTTGGAAGCCAAGAATTAAAAGATACTTACATAAAGCATATGTATTCTGGTGACTGGCAAGGAACTATGGCACTAACCGAGCCGCAAGCAGGAAGTTCTTTGACAGATGTTACTACCTCAGCCACACCAACCGACCAAGCAGGAGTTTATAAAATCAAAGGGCAGAAAATTTATATTTCAGGTGGAGACCACACCGCTGTCGATAATGTTGTTCACTTGACACTAGCGCGCATTGACGGCGCGCCTGCGGGAACAAAAGGAATTTCTTTATTCGTAGTCCCAAAGCACCGTCCAGACGGAGACGGATTGGCGACTAACGATGTCCTTACTGCTGGTATCTACGGCAAAATGGGACAGAAAGGCTATGTCGCTGCGCACCTAATGATGGGCGAAAATGACAACACAGAAGGTTACCTTGTCGGTGAACCACACCGAGGATTGAAGTACATGTTTCAGATGATGAACGAGGCACGTATTGGTACGGGTTTAATGGCTACAGGTAATGCCAGTGCTGCTTATTACGCATCATTACAATATGCACAAGAACGTCCACAAGGGCGTCACCCAGACAATAAAGACCCATTAGCAGACCCCGTTTTGATTATCAATCATGCCGATGTTCGTCGTATGTTGTTGTTTCAAAAAGCAGTAACAGAAGGTGGACTTTCTTTGCTTTTGGAGTGTAGTAAATTGCACGATATTCATATTGCTGGAGAAGGCGAGGAAGCTACAAATGCGCACCTTTTAATGGAGTTGTTGACACCAATAGCGAAGTCTTATCCAGCAGAAATGGCTACACACGCTGTTAGTGCAGGAATGCAAGTACTCGGTGGTGCAGGCTATACGGATGATTTTCCTTTAGAGCAAATCTACCGTGATGTGCGTATCAATTCAATCTATGAAGGGACGACGACGATTCACGGTATGGATTTACTAGGACGTAAAATCATAATGAATAAAGGCGCTGCAATGAAGTTGCTGATGGAAAACATTCAAGGTGTTATCAAAGAAGCAATGACACACGAGTCTTTGCAGCCTTACGCAGAACAATTGGGTATGACAGGCATGAAATTGCATGAAATAACGATGTCTCTGATAAAAATAGCTGCTGAAAAAGGTCCACGTCACTTCTTGAGTGATGCAACGATGTACTTGGATTATTTTGGTACAACGGTCATTGCTTGGCAATGGCTAAAGCAAGGTATCAAAGCTGCCGAAGCAATCACAGCAGGGGCGACAGGAGAGGAGAGTATCTTCTACCGTTCTAAGATTCATACTTTGAAATACTTTTTTGAGTATGAATTAATCAAGACACGTACTTGGCACAAACGTTTGCAAGCGCGCGACTTTATGACTGTGGACATGGACAATGAGTTGTTTGTGTAAATAGTGCTGGTAGCTTTAGCTGCCAA
>CALDUB010000119.1 GCA_937923465.1 uncultured Saprospiraceae bacterium | reverse complement strand
AAAAAGCCATCATCCGTAATGTAGCTTACAAACCAAGAAATCTCATCTGCATGTCCTTCGATAACGACTTTGTAGTCTTTACCTGGATTGATGATACCATATGCCGTACCGTAATTGTCCAATTTCCATTCGTCAATATATGGTTCAAGATACTTTAACCACAGTTTTTGACCACTTGATTCGAAACCAGTCGGTGAAGCATTATTTAAATATTCTTCGAGAAACTTCTCAGATTTTGGAGTAATTACTGACATATTATTAATTTACTTGGTCGTTTTTCTATTTTATTTAGCTCGCTTTCCCTACTCGGGTGCGAAATTCCTGCAACATTTCCACATCTGCCTCTGTCACATATCCTGATGCAATAGCCTCTTTTATCATCGCATCGTAATTTGATAGTGTATCAAATTTGCAATTTGCCGCGTCAAAGGTACGTTTTGCTTTGTCAAATCCATAAGAAAAGATAGCTAAAGCACCAACAACTTCACAACCTGCTTCACGCACGGACTCAATCGCCTTTACACTACTACCTCCCGTCGAAATCAAATCTTCGATGACCAAAACGCGTTCGCCGCCTTTTATTTCACCTTCAATTAGATTTTGACGTCCATGTTCCTTTGCTTTACTACGCACATAGATAAACGGCATATTCATTGCATCTGCTAAAAGTGCCCCGTGTGGGATACCAGCAGTCGCAACTCCCGCAATCACATCAAATTCACCGAATTGCGAAGCCTTTTCTACGAGAGCTTCCTTCACAATGTTTCGTGCCTCAGGATGAGACAAAACGATGCGGTTATCGCAATAAATCGGCGATTTTATCCCCGACGCCCATGTGAATGGATTTTGCGGACTTAATTTAATTGCCTTTATTTGCAATAATTGTTGAGCAACTTTAGCAGCTATATCCATATTTTGCTTAAATCTTTGATTTACAGACAATTATAGCAGAATTATCAAGAATAAATATAACATTACTCTTTCAAACCCGACATTCTTTGTCAAAATTTTCGCAAATGTACAAAATCTATATAAATGATACGCCTTTGATTCTAATTACTGCAGCAGAAGGTGCAAAGAAATTACCTGGAGATAACATAAACCCCGTTCATCGCTACAATGGCAAGGTAAAATTTTTGAGTAATTATGTAGATATGCTTGAAAAAACAGACCGTTTTGAGAGTATTACCTTGTTTGCGACGGATTTTGAAAGTATGATTAAAGATTTTACGGGTTTGTATAAAATTATTGATGCAGCAGGTGGTGTTGTCTTTAATACGAAGCAAGAAACTTTGATGATTTTTAGACGTGGATTTTGGGATTTGCCAAAAGGTAAAATCGACCCAGGAGAAACGAAAGAAGTCGCTGCTGTCCGTGAAGTGCAGGAGGAAACAGGAATTAAAAATATAGTCTTAGGCGATTTTCTGCAAAAAACTTTTCATACTTATCGTACCAGCAAAGGTAAACGTATTCTGAAGCGGACTTACTGGTATAAAATGACGACGACGGATATGGAATTAACACCTGAAACGGAAGAAGATATCGAAATGGCAGTTTGGCGCGATGCGGCGGACTCGATGTTGGGTAAGCCTAAAATGTTTGAGAATATTAAGGAGGTGTTGGAATTGGTGATTTAGAACACAAAAAATCATACTCATTATCCTAGTTTAGAATTTCTCACAAAGTATAATTAAAGCAGTATATGAGTTTTCACAAAATACAATTTACACTTCTCTTTCTTTTAAGTTTTGTTCTATTTTCTTCCTGTGATGACGATAGCGAAGACATGCAGCCACAAAACGCTTTTTCAATTAATGAAAGTATTCGTGGGTGGATTTTGCCTTTTGATGCCGTAGGTAAGGAATTTACTTATCTCAACTCGGCTAACGAGGAAGCTAAAGTAACTGTCATCGTAAGACCAACCACAGAAAATAGCTTTGTAGACTGTCAAAGAGACGGCAATACCGTTCAATGTGAATTCGAAAATGTCGCACTTGAGTTTTCTTCGGATACACTGGCTCATCTTACTGCCATTTTGTTTGGAGAGGACAGATTGACACTGAATTATGCTGATAACGGTGGTCTTACTCCTGAGATTATTCGATATATCGAAACGGGACGAGAGTTTGAAGTGCCACAATCTGATAATTTTGAGGTGATGTTTGAAGAGAATTTTGCGTTTGACAATACAACACATAATGCTTTTATAATCAACACAATCAGTTTGGAAGGTCTATTTGCAACAACACCTCCAAATTCGTTTATTTTCGTGAAAGGAATTGGAATTGTAGAATGGACAGATTATGCTGGGGAGACTTGGATGTTGAGTAATTAAAATCTTGAAAAGCTGAGAAAACAGGTTCTTCTTTCATTAATTTAAGTTAAATCTGGTAAGTGGCAGAAAAAAGGGCTTAACAAAAACATTATGCATGAGAAGAGAAAACAAAAACGATGAATTTTCATCTCCAATAAACTTCATCATTGAACAAAGTTCGACAATGAAAATATTTGGATTGAGCGTAGTACTATTCGCTTTATTATCCGCGGCTTTGATAATTTTCAATATGGATTTGGAAAATATCAAAGTGGATTTCATTCCAGTCTACATGATTCCCCTACCCTTATTGTTCTGGCTATTTGTGATTTTACCTTACAATGCAATAAATACCAAAAAAACGATAATCATAAAGAACGGCAAATTCATTGTTGAGTCAAATAAGAAAAAGTATCAAGTAAATCGGGACTTAGAAGATATAGTCTGGTGGAGAAAAGTAGTCGGACCAGAAGGGAGTAAAAAGCTACAAGTAAAATTCCTGGATGATAGGATAAGTTTTAACCACTTATATTTTAAAGACATTCCTACATTGGTAAGATTTCTCGAAGCGAATTATAAAAAAAGAGAAAAGAAGATGCGTCCTTGACAAGTCCGATTAATAACGATAAAACAAACAACTTGAACGAAATCCTACAAGAAATATTCAGAGGCATCCCATTCACAGAAGAGGAAATACTCCTGATGTCGAGCAAGTTGAAAAAATCAACACTCAAAAAGAAGGCATTCCTATTACAAGCGGACGAAGAAGTCAATGACATTTACTACATTCACAGCGGCTGTTTACGCACTTATTTTATCGACTCTACAGGAAAAGAACACACTTTACAATTTGCGATAAAAGGTTGGTGGATTAGCGATTATATTGCTTTGTTTGCGAAAGAGAAGACCAAATCGGTATCTTTTATCGAATGCATAAAAGAGGCTACTTTGTATAAAATTTCAAAAAAAGACTTTGATAATCTTTGTGATGCACTACCCAAAGTTAATCGCTTTCATATCAGTAATTTAGAGTCTGCATTTGCTGCTTTTCAAAGACGCATTCTAGAAAATCTCACTTTACCTGCCAAAGAACGCTATATAAATTTTGTCAAAGCTTACCCTGATATTGAGCAGAGTATCAAGAATTATCATATCGCTTCTTTTCTGGGGATTACGACGGAGAGTTTGAGTCGGATTAGGAAGGAGATTGCGAAGGAATAGTTAGAAAAAACGTTAGAGTCGCTCAAAATCTATGTTCCTGTAATTTATTATATGCACGGCTTCCTACCATTTCTCAAATTAAAAGATTCATATTTCATATTTAATACTTCATATTTAATATCTTTTCCTACTTTTGCACCCCGTAACGTATTCTGCCGAAAAGGCGCAAAAGCTAAAGGAAAACATGACTAAATATATCTTTGTTACGGGAGGCGTAACCTCTTCATTAGGTAAGGGCATTATCGCCGCTTCACTTGCCAAATTACTACAAGCACGGGGTTTCACCGTGACTATCCAAAAATTCGACCCTTATATTAATGTGGACCCTGGTACACTTAATCCTTACGAGCACGGAGAGTGTTATGTGACGGATGACGGTGCGGAGACGGACCTTGATTTGGGTCACTATGAGCGTTTTTTAAATGTTCCGACTTCACAGGCGAATAATGTGACGACGGGTCGTATTTATCAGACGGTGATTAACAAAGAGCGCGCAGGCGATTATCTAGGAAAAACTGTTCAAGTTATTCCTCATATCACAGACGAGATTAAGCGTAGAATTCAACTTTTGGGTAGCAATAACGAGTACGATATTGTTATCACGGAATTGGGTGGAACAGTTGGTGATATTGAGAGTTTGCCTTATGTAGAAGCTTTGCGTCAGTTGCGTTGGCAATTGGGTGCAGATAATTGTTTGTCTATTCACTTGACGTTGATTCCTTACTTAAAGGCTGCGAAAGAATTGAAAACTAAACCGACGCAACACTCGGTGAAGCAAATGATGCAAGCGGGTATCCAACCTGACATTTTGGTATGTCGTACAGAGCATCCGATTACTATGGAAATCCGTCGTAAATTGGCGCTTTTCTGTAATGTAGAGGTGAGTTCTGTTATTGAAGCGCGTGATGCGGATACAATTTATGATGTGCCTTTGTTGATGTTGCAAGAAGGATTGGACTCGACTGTCATCAATAAATTACGATTGGCAGATAAGAAAGAGCCAGAATTAAAAGCGTGGAAGACATTTTTAGGTAAACTTAAAAATCCTTCTCATTCTATCACTATTGGCTTGGTTGGTAAATATATTGAGCTTCAAGATGCTTATAAATCTATCTATGAAGCCTTTATTCATGCGGGCGCAGTGAATGAATGTAAGGTAACAGTGGTGCCTGTTCACTCTCAGAGTTTAGAAGGAACGCAAGAAGAAACTGCTGCTAAATTAGCTGATTTTGACGGTATATTAGTTGCTCCTGGTTTTGGAGAACGCGGTATCGAAGGAAAGTTATCTGCTATTCGTTATGTACGTGAAAACAATGTGCCTTTCTTTGGTATTTGTTTGGGTATGCAATGTGCCGTGGTTGAGTTTTCTCGTAATGTATTGAAATTAGAACATGCGGCTTCTGTAGAGGTAAATCCAGATACAGAGCATCCTGTTATTGCCTTAATGGACGACCAAAAAGGCATTACGACCAAAGGAGGAACAATGCGTTTGGGCGCTTACGAATGTAAAATTGCACCAAAAACATTAGCAAATAAGATATACAGAAAAACAAGTATCAGTGAGCGTCACCGCCACCGTTATGAGTTTAATAATACTTACAAGGCACAAATAGAGGCAGCAGGTCTGAAAGCGACAGGAATCAATCCTAAAACGGGTTTGGTGGAGATTGTAGAGTTGGACAAGCACCCATATTTTGTTGGCGTGCAGTTTCACCCTGAGTTGAAAAGTACGGTTGAGGCTCCTCACCCACTTTTTGTGAACTTTGTGAAGGCGGCAATGAATAAGAAATAGCTGTCAGAGGTCAGGAGTCAGGAGTCAGGCAATGTATGATTAAATCACACTTGTCTGACTCCTGATTCCTGATTCCTGACTCCTAAAAAACACAGCTATGAGTCAGACAAAAAAGGATTTATCATCTCATTATCTCAAGCTATTGCCTTTAGCTATTCTCCCCGTCCTTTTCTCCCTCAACTTCCCCTTCTTCTGGGACACAATTCAACTTTCCTCCAAACACGCGCATCATTTCTTCGAGCATAACTTTTCTCAATTTTTTCTTCCTATC
>CALDUB010000118.1 GCA_937923465.1 uncultured Saprospiraceae bacterium | reverse complement strand
CTAAAACATACATAATAGTGCCAACGGCACGGCAGCCTTCAGCATAGTACGTGAGTGCTATGATTATCATATTCGCCTTTTTGAAGTATTAAGTCACTTAACAAAAATGAAAAGCCCTGAACTTTACAAGAAAGTTCAGGGCTTTTCGCTTTATAGAATTCAAAATTAATCTTACTTCCGAATAAATATTCCGTCCAAAGTATCCGCTTCAAATCGACCAACGGGCTCTCCATTCACATGTTGATATACCGCAGTCAAAAAGACCATTTTACCCGCAGAGACAGCAACATTAACAAAAAGAAACGCCAGAATGCCAACGGCAACACCCGCAACAGGGTGAATAAGCGCGCCAAATAAGAAGCCCAAAGGCAAAGCAACTAAAATAATACCAAGCAAAGTAAATAGACCAAAACTGAAATTCGAACCAATACTCTCGCCCCATTTATCTTTCATTATTTGTCCAGAACGTTTCACTGCTTCAATAGGATTTACGTCTTCATAAGCAATAATCGGTACCACAAAGAAAGTCGCGACACTCCACACAATTCCGATAATTCCAGCTAAGATTTGACCTAAACTACCTGACCTTTCTTGTATCGTCTTGATTATCATTCCAACAGTAGCTGCCAAAGCCGCCCATGCTAAAATCGTCTGCGTACGCGTCATGGCGTAGCTAATACCCTCAGCAAAAGAAGTTTCTTCGCCCTCTAAAATGTGGCGCGCGCAATAAACCAAACCCACATTGAAAAAGACAATGATAAAGTAGTTGACGAGATAAAACAAGAAGCCCGCAACGTACATAATAATGTCCATTGTTCCTTCTGACTCAACCCCCATGTTTACACCTTCCATGAGGCTATCCGCAAAAAGAAAGTAACCTCCTCCCAAAAAACTAATAACTATCAAGGTTAAAGCGGCACCCGATACCACAGGGAAAAGCATTAAAGAAGGATTGTCTTTAATGGTTTCCAAACTCATTTTGCCTAATTTCCAACCATTAGATAGGCGGTCAAATATTTTCATTTGTTTTGATTTTTTGATGAATGAATACTTCAAATGTGCAGGAATAAAATCTTAAATATTACATTTTTCGATAAAATCCTTGGATAAATCTACGAAATAAGATTTTGCATTATTTTGCTATCAAAATTCAAATCTCACTACAAAGTTAGGCGTAAAACCCATATCTACCTTATTGGTGTATGTCAAGACTGGAGGCATTGACTGTCTTTGCTCTATGAAGAAAGTTCGACTATAAACATTATCACGGTTGTAAATATTGAAGAGAGAAAGACCTATATGTCCTCGCCAAGCCGCATTATTATTAGGAATAATCGTATAAGAAACGGTTGCATCTAGGCGGTGCTCATTTGGAAGACGTCCACTATTAAACTCAAGTACTTCAGGAATAATATTAAAATCATTTATTTCCCCATTTTGAGAACGAATCAAGTTGAAATTTTCTATTAAAGAATAAGGACGTCCAGAGGCAAGACGCCAACCTAGAGAGCACTTGAATTTTCCAAAAGATTGAGATACTGCAAAGTTTAAAATGTGTCTTTGGTCATTTGGTGCTGCAAACTCTTTATCAAAAAATCCAGGGAATAAAAAGTCAGACTTGCTCAGTGTATAACTTACCCAAGTCCGTAGCCCCTTCCAGCGCTTTTTTATCAATAAATCTATACCCTTGGTATTAGATGTGCCCAACTCATAACGAGGACCTAAATCAGAAGTAAAACCTGTAGCTAAGGAAGTCAATCCAACGGTTCTTTTATAGTAGGCTTGAGCATCAATCAACCAAGAATTCTTATTATAAATCGCTCCGACTTGCACTTGAGTAGCATCCAAGATAGGAACTTTGTCGTTTTCCATTAAATCGTCTCCTGCTAAAGTCCAAACAGCAGTTTCGATACCTATATTATTATTGCCTGCTATTTCAACCAATTGACTCAAAAATTGGTAATACTTTCCGACATGTCCATGCACATTGACCGCATCTGTCGGTTTGTACCAAAGCCGAAGGCGCGGCTCCAGATATAATTTGTCTGTTCCCTGAAAATGGTTAACACGGAATCCTGCATCAATACCTACTTTTTTATCTTTCGTACTATTAAATGCTGCATGTAAAATGCGTAAATCAGATTTTTGGTCTCCATTTTCATTGATAGGATTAGCATCCGTTAGAATACTTGAAATATGATAATTGACATCATATTTTATCAACTCTAGACCT
This sequence comes from uncultured Saprospiraceae bacterium, assembly GCA_937923465.1. Classification (GTDB taxonomy): domain Bacteria; phylum Bacteroidota; class Bacteroidia; order Chitinophagales; family Saprospiraceae; genus JAHDCG01. Next base: position 1,808 of record CALDUB010000118.1, on the reverse strand, counting down.
AACTTTAGTTGATGATTTTTTGCTGTTAAGTAAGAATTCGTAAACTTGACTTGCTGTTCTTTAATGCTGCTGTTTTTAATGCCAAAACTATTAGGACGATTGTCTGCAAAATGAACCAGTCCATAATTATAATTATAACCGTAGTCCGTATGTAGACCTGTAAGTGTACTCGAAAAACGCTTGCTCCAGTCGTGTTTTAATGTTAAACTAACACCTTGATTTTGAAGATTTAAAGTATCTGTTTGGATTTTATTGGCTTGATTATCAGTTATTTGTGAGTCAAAATTGTTTGACCCTGTAAAATAAGCCAGCGAAACTTTATCCTTATCGGTTATCTGGTAAGAGCCTTTGATATTGCTATCTAGAAACCAAAAATCATTTTCCAAATCTATGCCTGGAGGAATGTCATCCCTTATCCGAATATTCAACAAAACACCTTGATTAATCCGCCTTGTAATACTCTCATAAGTCGGCGAACGCCAAATTTCTGCCATAGAACGGCGCAAAGAAAATACAATAGATGCTTTGTTTTTTAGAAGAGGAATTTTACCATAAACGTAAGAATTGACCATATTAATACCGACTCCAATTGTCGGTTTAGTCTCTGTAACATCCTTCGATTTTAAATCAATTACTCCTGAAATACGTCCCCCATAATCAGAAGAAAAACCACCTCTGAAAACTTCGGCTTCATCAATAATATAAGGGTTAAAAGCCGAAATCATCCCGAAATAATGCGCAGAATGATATACAGGAATATCTTCCCATAAAATCAAATTTTGGTCAGAAGTACCGCCTCTAATGCAAATATTAGAAGCAGACCCGTCTGGAGAAGTAATACCAGGCAAAAACTGAATAGTATTTAAAACATCAGGTTCTGCCTGTCCGGGTAAAGTACCAATTTTAGCAGGTTGAAAAGAGATGCTATTGGCGTCTTCTTTGAGCTGAATACCGTCCGTTAAATACTCGGTGACGATAACCAAATCTTCAGAAAATTCGAGATAGTCAAGAGTGATGGTCTGACAAGGTTTTTTTATGAATTTTGCAGTTGAAAGTTCCTTTTCTTTAAAGCCTGTATAGCTAGCGACTAAGATTGGTTCAGAGGAATCTGTTAGTAGTGAGAAAGCACCTTTATCATCTGTAAAAACACCAATTTGAGTGTTTTTTAAGTAGATATTTGCACCGACTAAAAACTCTTTTGTATTGGCATCTCGCACGACACCACACAGGGTAATTTTTTCTTTTTCAACTTTAGAAATCTCTGTGTTTTGAGAAAGTAAGATGTAGTTTTTATCAACAATCTCAAACTTTAAATTACTACTTTTTAGCGTTTTGGAAAGGAAAACATCAATAGGGTGGGGCTGAGTCGGCGGAGTAACTTTAATGCCTTCAATTACTTCATTTTTATAAGAAAAAAGAAAGTCATAATCCGACTCTAAATAAGCAATGACTTTTTTCAAATTAACCTCTTGTGCAGGCATGACAATGACTCTTGTTTGTGCAACAAGAGTCATCGTAAAGCAAAGTATTAATATGAAAAGGGCAGTTTTTTTTACCAAATTTTGAGCGTGTTTTGATTTAGATTTTTTGGAGAAGACTCCAAAAATGGGAATTAGGGGGAAATTATAGAACTAAATAGAACTACTAAGGAACGGTGAAATAATAATTTATAACGGTTTGACAGAGAGTAAATCTTTTCAGTTTTCGCTTGAAAGAAGGATAATTGTTAATACGCTGCCTGTCCCGTGCCGAAGGTCGGGGACTGGTTTCAAGTGGAAAATAGCTTGTCCCGAAGCAATCGGGAAGGA
>CALDUB010000117.1 GCA_937923465.1 uncultured Saprospiraceae bacterium | reverse complement strand
TTGCTTTATACTGCCCGATATGAGGACTATAGTCTGCCAGGCGGTGGCTTAGATTTGGGAGAAGATAAAATCGAAGGAATGATAAGAGAGCTCTGCGAAGAAACAGGCGCCAAAGGTATTAAAAACATAAAACCTTTTGGCACTTACGAAGAGTACAGACCTTGGTACAAGCCAGACTATGACGTTCAGCGCATGATTTCTTATTGCTATACTTGCGATATTAATAAAGAGCTGGGTTCCTCAAATTTGGAGTCTTACGAAATAAATAATGGCATGAAAGCTATATGGATTAATATTCATGAAGCCATAAAACATAATGAAAAGACAATGGCAACAAGCGAGAAAAAAGGTATGTCCATTGAACGAGAAACTTTTTTATTGAAGCTTATTGCTGAGAGTATCGTCTAAAAATCAGCGTTGGATTTATGAATACCTTATTGATGCTTATAACTATTAGGAACAGTCTTTGACGGAAGAAGATTGAAATTATGAGTATATAATCCACAGTGAAAATCTATCAAAAGAAGAAAATTATGAGAAACAATAAAATACTAAGCTACACCAAAGATGTGCTAGAAAATATGCCAGCAGACTGGTTGGATTTAACAACACATCGGTTAGATATTTATAATGAAAAATTGGCAAAAGTTCAATTTCTAGACCAATTTGAAGTCTTATTTAATGACAATAATTCGGCATCGTCTGCACTAAGTGCATTACCTACTGCTTACGATTATATTCGTCTAGGTCACCCATTATCTTGTCTACTAGAATGGGTAATCGCCAAGTCAAATAACCTACAACCAGAAAATGTCATCAGTTTTTCATCTCAGACGACGCCTATCTTGGCTGTCTTGAGAAAGAACTTATTAGATAATAAAAACACTCAAATCATTTATACGGGCAAATTACCAGAGTATTTTGATGCTGAAGTAATAAAGAGTGTCTATGCTTATAATTTTGAATTGAAGCAGGTGGAAAAAGTAGAAGATATTCCTGCTTTTGACGGCAGCACCATTCTTTTCTCTCAACAAAATGAGATTTCTAATATCGACCTCTCCCCTTCTATTGATTTCTATGTCAATGCATATGCCCCTCTCGGAAGTATTTTATTAGTAAATGGTCAACAGAACGAAAGTTACATCTCAGACATCCAGCATGTCCGTAGAAGAGAGACTATTGCCATGACGCCAGCTAATTGTCTGATTGCCTTAAATTCTCTAATAAACCCCTCTCTTTTTACGCATGACGACAATGCTCAGACCAACAAAGCACTTGTTTTAGACTTGATTAAAGAGGTTAACGGCACAAATACAAAGACAGTTGTTGGCTCTAGTGGGCTATCTATTCAATATGCAATAATGATGGGGCTCATCGACCACGCCCTAGAAAATCATCAAGGGAGAGCTATCAAAATCATTGTTCCCCCCAATTGTTATGGTGGCACAAACGACCAAGCGAGACGCGTAGCAGCTTGTATTGACAATGTGGAAGTGGTGGATTTGCCCGTTGACGGCGACAATGATATGGTTCAAAGTATCCATAACGTTTTAGAGAAAATCGCGCTAGAAGATGCCGTGCCTTATATCATCGCTGAGATTCCGACAAATCCGAGGGTTGAAGTTCCAGATTTGATACTATTAAAAGAGGCTTTGAGTCAAGAACGTAAAACGGCAAATGGCGCAATTGCTGTCGACCCCGTTTTCATCTTAGACCAAACATTTTGTCCTAATGTTCACTTTTTGGGCCAAGGGGAAATTCTTTCGACAGTTCGGACTATTTCGTATGCAAGTGGCTCTAAATTCCCGAGTGGCGGAAAATGTACCGCTGGCTACTGCATAGGAAATGCGAAGGCTGACTCTTTGATGGATAAAATAGAAAAGCATCTAAGACTTTGCGATAATGAGGCGACAAGTCTTCAATATGAAATATTAGAGAAGCAAATGCCTTCCATGATTCAAAGGATTGCGGATGCTTATAAGAATACGCGTGCGTTTGTCAACTTCATTCAGAAGACCTTACCTGAGGCAAAAATTAATTTTGTTTCAGAAGAATTGGCAGAACAAGGATTTACACCGTCTGTGTTTTCACTAGACCTCCCGACTAAAGGGAATACTGCTGCGGAAAAAGAGGCTTACAAGAGAGAATTAAATCATAAGTTAATCAATTTGATGATTACAAAAATCCCCAACGAAAGCAAGTATTGTGTGAGTTATGGACAGTTAAAAGGCTGCTATTGGACGATACCTGCGACTTCAACTCAGGGGACAACTAAAGAGGGCGATAAAGATTATATTGCTCGGGTTTCGCTTTCTGCAAATATGGATTTGGAATTGCATAAGCAGGTATTTGAAGAGTTTGTTGAGGGGATTTGATTGTAAGTTGAGACTCTGTAGTGCTCTAATGCATTCAATCTCTTCAATTATGACTGTATATCTACCGTTCCACCTCTGGGAATATTGAATATACAGTCATTTTTTATATTAAAATGAAAATACAAATAATCATCTTCCTATCACTAATTATTATCTCATTGGGCTGCCAACTCGATAAAGACACTCCTGCAACAAAGGAAGAAAAAGAAAGAATAAGAAGATTGAAGCCACCAGGGAAATATTACACGGACTTTGACAATGAAGAATGTAAACAGCAAATTAATAGTGCAAAAATCGATGTCAAAAATGGAAAACTACTTTACGAAGACCCGCGAGGCTGGGTGATAATTAGATATGATGAAGAAATGGAAGAAATCCTCGGCGAATATGGAATTGACTACGAAATGACAGGTCCCAATTGCACATTGGAACAGGAATGCTACGGTTACTATATGGACAGTGTGATTAATGAAAAATATGGACTCAAATTCATCAAGCAAATCCAAAAAAGAGCAGATAGTCTGTTTTTATCTAGGTGGAGGACGAAAACTTATGCATCTTGGGATATTGATATAAAACCTTCTCTTAAAAATGATGATGCAGAAGTATATCTCGAACGGAGAATTAAGTTTCCAAAAAATTGGGATACTATTCCTATGGAATTTGAGAGGCAGTACGTAAGTATTAATGTTGTCATCAGCAATGAAGGGAAATTAGTAAAATGGGAACATGGGGAGATGTATAATTTGAAAAAATCTAACGAGCAGTTTTTACCCGAAATACAACAACAAATTAGCCAAATCATGAAAAACATGAAGGATTGGCACCCTGGGAAGTTAGAGGGTAAAAAGGTGAATTCGAAATCGTGGTTAGATGTAAATCTGGATAAATAAGGTTACGTACTTATATTCGTCTTCATCAAAACAATAAAAAACAATATGTCAAAAACATGTGGAATTGAATTAAAAGGGAACGCAGCCATTCTTGTCGTTCTTGAAGGAAAACCAGATGATTTCAAAGTAATTCCTACCGAGTTCAAAAAAATAAAGATAGAAGACTCTACTAATCAAGAAGATATCAAGTCATTTTCAAAGGGAATTCATAGCTTTTTTGAAGCGAATAAATTCGATAGAATTGGTATCAAAGGACGCGCGACTAAAGGTAAATTTGCAGG
>CALDUB010000116.1 GCA_937923465.1 uncultured Saprospiraceae bacterium | reverse complement strand
TCAGGGGCGAGGGGTCAGGAATCAGGCAGTATTATCGAGTGCTGCCTGACTCCTGACCCCTCGCCCCTGACTCCTTATATACCAATCTTTCCACGCTTAATCGTAGCAGAGCGCCTTACCTAATCGGCGCAGGACGAATTTCTCTAAAGTTGACACAGACCTTAATAAAGTCATAGACTAGCAAAAAAGACTCATCCTGATATAAATTATTCATATTTAATCTTTTTTTATGGAATTTTATTAAATCTTCGTCTTTAGATAGCAATTTGTAGAGTGTATTTACGACTTTTGCGTAGCGACCAAAATCATTTACTTCAGGAATTTTTGTTGACCCTAGTTTAACCAACATTTCTCGAAAATCATTAAATTCGTAAATAGCGTACTTATCTGGATATTGAAAAGATAGATAAAGAGAAACGATGTGAAAGTTGTCATCATGAAAGTGATTATTCTCATTAGAACGAGGATTTTTCTCCTTATACTCCTTTAACAATTCATCACAGTGAAATACAAAGCGACCGACACGACCTGTTATCTCTTTGTTTTCGTTGAGTAAATCCTTAAACATGTGACGCACAAAGTCAGGTTGCATTTGACTAAACTTCAACATCATTTCTTTAGGCAGATAATTATCTGCCTTCCATAAGCGTTTAGAATAGGAATTTTGTAAACTTGCAGCGTAATTTTTTGAAAAATCTGCAGCATCTAAATCAAATGTCTGTTGCCAAATTTGTTGCGACTCCCATACAAAAGCTCCGTCATAATCACGACTACGGCGTAAAAATTTGCGATATTCCGCTATATAATGTTGTAGTTTTTTTAAATTCATAGAGCACTTTTCAATTTTCTCCCGATGATAAATTTAGGAGCGGAAAGATAAACAGATTGCCTGATATTTTTGAAAAATCTGACAAAACATCCTATCCCTCGTTTTTACTACACGTATTTGATTCTAAAATTAGTTAGAACATTTCTTTGAGCAAACTATACAACACACATTCGACAAAATTTAGACAAGCTCTAAGAGCATCTTAGCGAGGGTTCGCTAATTTTAATTTTGCTGAATAAAATCAAATTTTATTTCAAAGACAAATACAATTTAAAAAAGATGAAGTTGAAAACATTTTTTGCTACTCTATGTATGGTAGCATTCACGACTCTAGCTGCAACAGCTCAAAGTACACCTGTAGGTGTTTGGAAAACAATTGACGATGTAACTGGCGATGCAAAATCTCACTTAGAGATTTTTCAAAAAGACGGTAAGCTATACGCGAAAATTGTCAAGTTACTTTCTTCGCCTGAAGATAAAGTTTGTGATGCTTGTCCCGGAGACAAACAAGGAAAACCTCTAATGGGAATGGAAATTTTATGGGATTTAGAACCTTATGATGATTACTGGAGTTACGGGAAAATCATGGACCCCGAATCAGGTAAGATATATAAGTGTAATGTCGAGATGGACGGAAAAGACAAGTTGTCTGTACGCGGATATGTTGGTTTTTCTCTCTTAGGAAGAAACCAAGAATGGTTTAGAGTGACAGAATAACAAAAAAAGCCATTTTTTTCTAAAAAAATGAGAGCCTGAACAATATTTGTTCAGGCTTTTTTGTTTAGTAGGTGTATTTTGAATATATACACGGCAGTCCCCTCAAATTGATTAAAGCAGCTGCCAAACAATGAAAAAAGTAGATTTTCTTCCCCTCGGGAAGTTGCTTTTTTCGTTTTTTTAGACGCCTTATTTCTTAACCTTTTAATTTTAATCTGCACCACATGAAGCAAAATTTTACATTAAATGATTTAATTCGTTTCGTATATAACGAAACAACCGTTTTTGAGAATGAGCAAATTGTCGAGGCTTTGAATTCTGATAATGAGCTTTATGCTCAGTTTGAAGAATTGCAAGTAGGGAAAAAAATGTTGCCTAAGGTAACTTTCGCACCTACAACAAGTGCCATTAATAACATCTTGCGTTATAGTCAAGAAACGACAATGGAAGCGCAATACTAAGCGCTCTTTTCGAAGACAAGAAAAGCCCTTCATCATGTACATGATGAAGGGCTTTTTGATGTTCCACACAAATTCTATTGGAGTTAAATTTTAGCGTACGATACGTTCAGAAAAAATCTTATCTCCTTGTTTTATCACTAAAAAGACTGGACCAATGGCAGCTTTCTCCAAATTGAAAATACGGTCTAAGCTACCGTCAAACTTTTTCAATTCTTCTTTATAAACCATTTTTCCCTCCGTATCTATCAGTTTTACAGATGTAGTATTAGCAGTAGTTTTAGCATTCACTGTCAATGTATTTCCGTCTACATTGATATTGAGTGATTGTATATCAAGAGTATTACCCGAGTGTAATCCCATTTCTTTTCGGATAACACGCATTTCTGTTTTTTTCTCTTTTCCGTCTTTATTTATGACAATAATTTCCTTTTCGATTTCCATTTCCCTGTCACCACTGTCGATAAATACCATTTTATCATCTCCATTGATTTCAATAATATCTTCATCTTCTGTCACCCATTTCATTTTCTTTTCACCGCCTTCTACATCCTGCAAAATTTTCTCGATGTCAATGCCTTCTTTTTTTAATGTTGCAATCATTTCTGGCGTCAGTTCATTTTCATCACTATCGAATTTCATGATGCGAACTTGCTTTTTGACAGTTTTCTCATCATCAATATTTCCATCACTTTCGATTCTGATAATTTTTTTCTTTCCTTCTCCTAATTCTTCTAAGTCAAAATCTGCAGCATCTTCTCCTTCTAAAATTGTTTTCTCGACAGTCTCTTTGCCATTTTCGTCAACTGTTTTTTTGACAATAACCACCTTTTTTGCCTTTTCTTCTGTTTGTGAAAAAATGCTACTTCCACCTAAAAGTAAAGCGAGAATAAATAATACTGATTGTTTGATATTCATGTCTAGAAAATTTTAATTTTGAACGTTCTTTGACAAATCCCCCCGCGTTGCGGGACAAGCAGTGATTGAGAAAAAATAAGAGTTCAAAACTCAAACGAAATTTGAGCTTCTTATTTTTTCTCAATCACATTTCACTGGGTTTTTCAGAGAACCATTTTGAAAAGTACCTTGTGTAAACTTATGACTTTCAATCACAAATTTACACAGATGATACTGAAAAAGAAAATCCAATCAAGGATAGGTTTGTCTTAGATTAGTAGAACGATAGAGTTAGACGGACTCAGTTTTATTGGCGATTTTTCGAAATAGTCAATAACTAATTTAGTCCTCTTTAAACTCTCCAATACTGATGATTTGCGTATTACCATTCTTTGTTTTGTTGATTTCAAAAGAGTAATCTACACCTGCGCCTTCATAATCTTTTGCACAGATTTTTTTGTATTTATCACACATTGCCTGTGATTGTTTCTTGCCATTGATTTTAAGTTCGTTGTTTTTTAATTTAAACTTAAAAACGCCATTATTATACAGACCGTCTTTTTTCAATTCTTCCTCAATCAGTGTCGTTTTTTCATTGGTCTTTCCTACTTCAATATTCTGTTTTCGTACTTCGTCCGTTTGTAGTTGTATGGCTTTTCTTTGTTCCTCTATTGCTTGCTTTTGCTCTGCCAATGCTTCTCTTTGCAACAACATACTTTCTTCCATTTCTTGACGAAGAGTCGCAGTCTTTTCTTCTAGTTGCTCCTTTCGTTCTGCCCTCGCTTCTTCTCGCTCCACCATTCTTTTATTCATTTCGGCTTGAAGTTTTGCTCTATTTGCATTGGCTTTTTCCCTTGCCTCTTTGTGCGTTTCATCTCGTAAGTAATATGTTCCATCCTTATTGAGAACTGTTACTTGCTGAGACGATGGTGGAGTAGGAGGTGCTGGCATCGCTGGCGGTGGCGGCGGAGGAATTCTATCCAAATCACTATCTGGAGCTGGCGGCGGCGGCGGTGGAATATTATCTAAACTTGGCGGAGCAGGAGGTGTCGGAATATTCTTTGCATCTTCTAATAATTGTGCAATCTCCTTTTCATACTTTCCATAGTCCTTAGGATTAATCACTCGATTATTAACCATGAAACCTTCGATTTCTCCGTCTTTGGTCTCAATCATCATTTTCTTTCCATCCACATTTGTTTTGATGCGGACTTTTCCGCTTTTTCCAGCAGGTAGAGTGTCCCTGTGAGGAGTGACGATTTGAACTTTAACAGGTGTGACTTCTTCAACTTCATCTGTTACCGTAGCGCTTTCTTTTTCGACTTTAATAATTTCCACCGCTGGCGCTTCTTTTTGCTGAAAAGCAAACAGACCAAAAGTCGTTAAAATAAAAAGAGCAGCAATTAATCTCTCTGAAAGGCGAGACTTTTTTTGCGGTTGTTTTAAAATACGTTGTACGCGCATAAGTAGGTGATTTTTATTGTTAGAAAAGGTCATAGCAAGATGAGGGAGTTTTTGACTCACTTCCTCTACACTTACTAATGCTTTGACATAATTTAAAGAACTTCCACACACACGAACGGCGATGTCATCACAACAATTTTCGCGTTCACGGCGGATATGAGTAGATATTAACCAAACGGCAGGATTGAAATAGAAGAGTACTTCCATGACGGACTGCAAAACGTTGAAGAGGTAATCCTTGCGCGCAATGTGTGCTAATTCGTGTGCTAGCACTGCTTCTGTTTGTTCTATCGTTAGATGATTTACAAGCCCGACAGGCAACAGGATAATAGGCTTTAAATAACCTATAGTCATTGGCATCTTGACTAATGTACTTTCGAGAACAGCAACTGTTTCCTGAACTGGAATTTTTTCACGAAGTGCATCCGATTTCTGTTGCCAATAATCAGTAACGACTTTAACTTTGTTATTTCTTAAGTAATGGACATAAGCAAATCCACCAAGTAGACGCAGCAAGAAAAATCCCATTCCAACTAACCAAATAGCAACAATCAAAGGCAGATGCTGCTCAAAATAATTAGAGAAAAAACTGAGAGAAGTAGTATTTTCTGGAATGCTAATCAGAATGGGTGCTGTCGTTTCTGTATTGTTTTCAATCACGATAACACGCACATCTTTAGTTTTGCTTGCATTGAAAAAATAAAGAAAAGTAGCTACCGAAGTTAAAAGAACAGCTAACATGGCGCTACCCGCCATGCGATATCGTATTTTTGCTGAGACCTTCTTAAAGGCAACAAAGGACAATAGTAGAATGGCTGCTATGGTGCCCGATTGCCAGAGAGAATGTAAAACTGTCCAGCCTAATGCTTCGGTGATTTCAGAAGAGAAAAGTATATTTATATTTTCCATGACGGTTAGTTACAAATTATGATTTCAGAATTGTGAAATATTAGCTTCAACAGTAGTTACTCTTTATCTTCTAATTTTTTAATTAGATTTTTTATTTCGTCTAATTCTTCTGTTGAGGCGTCGTGATTTCCTAATGCCTGCATAACTAAAGACATCGCAGAACCGCGAAAGGTGGTGTCAACAAATTTATTTAAGAGGTTTCTACGTGCCTCCGTCTCGTCAACTGCTGCCGAATAAATATGTGTACGACTGTCCGTATTGCGCGTGACGAGATTTTTCTCCGCCATTATTTGCATGATTTTTAAAGTCGTAGTATAACCGACTTCGCGCGCTTCATTTAATTTATCATTGACAAATCGAACTTTAGAAGGACCGCTTTCCCATAAAATTTGTAATATTTCTAATTCTGAATCTGTAGGCTTGAAGCTCATTCTAAGAATAATTTTGGTTTTTAATACGAATGCTTTCGTAAATGATAATGCAAACATATACGAATTGTTTCGTAAATTCAAATTTTAGTACGAATTTCTTCGTATTAAAATTTGATAAGTTCTTTTTCGTTCCTTTACTGTATCCCGAAACTCCCGTTTCGGTCAGTTCAAAATATAGTTCCGAAATGAGAGTTTCGGAATACAGCACTTACATAAAATGAGAAAAAGCATCGCCGTAGACATGGACGAAGTCATAGCAGAAATGATGACTAAAATATTGACCATCTATGAAAAAGAACATGGAAAAGTATTGACGAGAGACAAATATTGGGGCAAGAGACTTCAAGATGTACCTGAAGTTATGGCGTATAGGCCTTTAATATTTGAGAAAGGATTTTTCCGAGATTTACCTGTCATGAAGGATAGTCAGGAAGTTTTACAAGAGTTGAGTGAGCGGTTTGACATCTATATTGTCACGGCAGCCATGACATTTCGAAACTCATTTGAGGATAAGTATGATTGGTTAGAAGAGCACTTTTCTTTTATTCCTTGGCGCAATGTTGTCTTTTGTGGCGACAAACATATCATCAAGACAGATTGGCTAATCGACGATACATCTTACAATTTAAAGAACTTCTCAGGAACGCCGCTCCTTTATACTTCTTCGCATAATACAAGGGAAGACCGCTATCGTAGAGTCAATAACTGGCAAGAGATACGCGAATACTTTGCGGACAAGTAAGTTTTAAATCAAACAAAAATCCTACCTTTGCAGAATGAATGAGTTCCTTCGGAAAATATTTATTCTCTTTAAATTAAAGCTCAAATTTGCTGCGGTATCTTTGGTGGCCACTGTATTTGATTTTTTATTTTACAGTACGTTTATATTAATTATTTTTCCTTTGGACGGTACCGAAGCTACTCGGACAGAGATGATTACTATCACTGCGATTGGCGCATTCATAGGAATGTTGATTAATTTTTTCTTGCAAAAACGTTTTGTTTTTGACCTGCAGCGAACAGTCTCAACGGCATTCATTTTAGCACTGTGTGTTTCTTTGGTCGGTGTGTCTATTAATACAGGTATTGTCGCTTGGTTAAGTCAGTACGCTTTTTTTGTACAAGAAGGTTTGTACAAGATTCTCCCCAAAATTATCGCTACAGGTACTGTTTTCTTCTATAATTTCTATATGAAAAGATTCGTTTTTGAAAAACGTTTCTTCTCCGTCGATTAGATTATCAATGAAAAAACCTCTTGTCCTTTTTTTCTTTCTTTCAGTATTGATTGGTGGTTGTATCATACTTCCTGACTTTGGTATGAGTTGGGATGAACATCCTCAGCGCGAGCATGGCTTGGTTTCGGCGGATTATGTCAATGAATTTTTTGATTTGGGAAGACCTTTGGAGCGAGATTGGATAAAACTGAGAGATTACAAATCGAAACACTACGGTGTTCTTTTTCAATTAGTCAACTATTATATTGGAGACTTTTTGGATTTAAAATCTCAGCGGCAAGAATATTTACTCCGACATTATCTTGGGTTTATTTTCTTTTGGTTTGCCTCCATTTTCTTTTACAAAATCATACATCTACGATTTAAAGATTGGCGAATAGCACTACTTGGCGCAGCTTTATTGATATTTAGTCCAAGGATTTTTGGACATGCTTTCTTCAATCCAAAAGATACCGTTTTGCTTTCAGGAGTTATACTTTGTCTGTATACGCTCATTCGATTTATTGAATTTAAGAACTTAAAATACGCTTTACTACACGCCTTAACCTGTGCTGTGGTAATAAACTTTCGGATAGTTGGCGTTATTTTACCTGCCTTCACTTTGCTTTTCCTTGGCTTTGAAGTCGCCCAAAGACTCATCACAAAAGAGAAAAAGTACACTTGGTTACAGTTATCTCAAAACAGTTTAATCTGGATTGTTTTTACCTTCTTGTTTACCGTTGCCTTTTGGCCTTATTTATGGATTTGTCCATTTTTAAATTTAAAAGAAGCCTTTGTTGTTATGAGTGCTTATCCGTGGAATGGAGAAATTAATCTCTATGGAGACTGGTTTCGCGCAACTCAAGTTCCTTGGTATTATGTACCTGCATGGCTAGCGGCGACGACACCTTCGTTATATGTTTTTGCAGGAGTAGCGGGTTTATTACTTATCTTACGTCGTTCTATACTTAATTTTTTCAAAGAAAAAGTCATGTATAGAAGTCAAGCCGAAATGATAGACTTACTTGCTTTTGGTTTTTTCACTGGTGCTATTTTTATAGTTGTTGTTAAAAATTCGGTCTTGTATAACGGTTGGCGGCAAATGTATTTTATTTATCCTGCATTTTTAATGGTCGCGATTTCAGCGATTGCTCAGTTTATTTTTTATATAAAGACTAAAGAAGCAGGACTTCAAAAGAAAGTATTATCGCATTTGTTCGTAGCTGCTCTTTCTCTACAAATGGGGACTGTTGCTTTCTTTATGTATCAATATCATCCTTGGTATCATTTATATTTTAGCGCCTTTGCGGGAAAAGATAGGGTAGGGCGTTTTGAGATGGATTATTGGGGAACAGCACACAAGCAGGCCTTTGAAAAAATAGCTAAGTTTGACCACCGCGCAAAAATAAAAGTGGCGACAATGCAATATGAGTTCCCTGGAATTTTAAACTATAAATTCTTAGACGAGAATGTGAAAAATAGAATAGAATTAGTTAAGAAAAATAAGGATGCAGATTACATTATTGTTGACATTATAGGTCGAAATTTGACGGATAATCAGAGAAAACCCTACTTCCCATTTAACAAAGAATCCTTCTTTGAATTTTCCGTTGAAGGTGATATTTTCTTGCGTGTTATTCGCATGCCCAAGAAGATAGAAAAATAACATTCGATAATGATTTGAAAAATTATTACTTTTGTCTTTCATATTTCGGAGAAATAAACAAATGACAAGCATTTTTTTCTAAAGCACACAATCTCCGAAAAAAACACAGGCTTCTATTTTTCATTTTTCCACCAACATTTTTATTAAGTGAATGGTGAAAGTTTTAAAATAAAAACCAACTCAATTACAGAGAACTATATGCGTTCGCAGACTCAATCAAATACTGCCATTAACAAACTTTCTGACGAAGAGTTAGTGACAAAATACTCGACGACGAGAGATAATAAGGCCTTTGGCGTTTTGTATAAACGCTACTCGCACTTAGTGTTCGGTTCGGCGTTGAAGTACATGAAAGACGAGGAGACAGCCCGCGACATGGTCGCTCAGGTTTTCGAGAAACTCTATCGCAAACTTCCCGAAGTTAATGTCCAAAATTTTAAAAGCTACGTTTACGGCTCTGTTCGTAACGAATGCATTGCTCGCCTACGTCAGATAAAGTCAGAGCGTAAGAAAAAAGATAATTATTCTTTGGACGAAAATATTGCTGGAAGTTTTATGGAAAACGAAGGCATGCTACGTCTGTTAGAAAGTAACGAGTCCGTAGAAGAAAAAATCGCGGAGGCTATTCAATCACTCTCGGAAGAGCAGAAATTATGCGTGACTTTATTCTTTTTTGAGAAGAGAAGTTATAAAGAAATCGTAGAAATGACTGACTTTGATTTGAAGCAAGTTAAAAGCTACCTGCAAAACGGAAAACGCAATTTGCGTAATTTCCTGGAGCAGACACTCGAAAAATATTCCTAAAACAAACATTTTTCTAAGTCTTTGAAACTTAGTTAACGTTTTATGTTTTTTGACCTGTTAGGGGGTTTGTAGAGAATAATCTACCAATTCGACAGTGAGAATTTTTCGCCTAAGAAATTTAAAAAATCGTTGCATGGTCTGCATCACAGCCTGTCCCGCACTGACAAGTCGGGAGAACTATTTTTTATGTTTTTCAGGCGGACAATTATCCTGTCAAATCGGTAGGTTATTTTTTACAAACTCCCTTAACGGAATTCGTCAGAAAACTTAATCTTATCGTGTAAACATGAACACAAAGGATACAATAAAAGCCATATTTCAAGCCCCGGCCAATATAAGCCCCAAAGAAATTAAGAATTATTTGGAAGATAAAACTTCTGATGATGAACGGTTTCGATTAGAGAATCAAATGTTGGATGACCCATTTGCTGCTGATGCAATTGAAGGTCTTTCTGAGTTTGGTGGTGATTTGCCAGAATTCAGCTTTGATGATTTCTTAAAAAAGGTTAATCCCGCTGTCGAAGCCCCCTCCGCCAAAGTCGTACAAATGCCCGAACGGAGATTCACTTTGCGTCGCATCGCGGCAGCGGTTGCATTTTTAGTAGCGGCGAGCTTAGGATTGTTTTTCTGGTCAAACAATGACCAAAGATTGTACAGTCAATTTCACGAAAGATATGAGTCAGATGCTTTCTTATCATTGAGAGATGACAGCAGTGCAAATATAACTGATACAGAACTTTTAGCGGGATTAGAGGCTTATGATGCTCAGCAGAATATGGCAAGTGTAGAACATTTCGAAGCTGTATTAGTAAAGGATGCAAATAATTCTGACGCTCTTTTATATGCAGGTTTAGCTTACTTAGAAGAAGGACACTTTGATAAATCAATTGAGTATTTATTAAAAGTGCGCAATCTAAATAAGAAAGAATATTTTAGAGAAGCAACTTGGTACGCCGCGCTTGCTGCTCTGAAAAATGGAAAATCAGAACAAGCTCAAACACTAACACAAGAACTTTTGCAGCAAAAAGGCAGATATTATGAAAAAGCCAAAATGCTGAATAGCAAGTTATGAAAATTTTAGTCGATTAAGTTCGACGCATTCTTTACAGCGGTCTGTTGCGTGTTAACGTGGCAGACCGCTGTTTTTTTTATCAAATGTATAAAGTATTTCGAAAAAATATTATTTGTCGCTGCCCCTATTAATTCAATTCATAATTTTTCCTATCTTGCCTTTCCTTACCAATTTATGTTTTAGTATAATTAGACTTTGGACAGAAGATACTAGACGTTAGACTCAAACTTATGCAAAATAACCGCAATCGTTTTGTATTAATAATCAAAAGTTTAAATAGATAACTTTCACTATATATTGATTGTTTTGTCTAACATCTTTCGTCCAAAGTCCAATAGATAGTATAAATCAACTATAATTATTAGAATAGGTGACCACCACTCACAAAACTATTCTCTCTCTAACTACATCAAAAAAAACAAAACAAAACGAAAAAAATATGGACTTCGCTACTACGGACTTAGTTATCCTCGTCGGCTATTTGCTGCTGATGATGGGTTTTGGTGTTTGGATTGCCAATCGAGAAAAAAACGAATCAGCTAAAGATTATTTCTTAGCATCGGGTGCATTACCTTGGTGGGCGGTTGGTGGTTCTTTGATTGCCTCTAACATTTCTACCGAACAGATTTTAGGAATGAATGGCTCGGGTTACGTTATGGGTTTAGCTATTGGAGCTTACGAACTTATGGCAGCCTTGACTTTGATTTTGGTCGCTAAATTTCTTCTTCCTGTCTTTATTAAAAAGGGCATCTATACCATGCCCCAGTTCTTAGAAGAACGATTTGACAGTAGAGTACGGACAATAATGGCTTTTTTCTGGGTTGCACTTTTTGTACTCGTCAATATTACATCCGTCTTTTACTTAGGTGGATTAGCTATTGAGAGTGTAATTGGAGTTCCTCTATATTGGGGAATCTTTGGTTTAGTGGTCTATTCTGCGACATTATCTATTTTTGGAGGTCTAAAAGCTGTAGTCTGGACAGATGTTATTCAAGTAATAATATTAATCGTCGGTGGATTTACAGCTGCATTTATGGTTTTGAGTTTTGTCGGCGACGGTAGTATTATAGGTGGTTTAGAGCACTTGTATGAGAAAGCACCTGACCACTTTGATATGATATTGGATAAAGACAATCCTTCTTATAGTAACTTGCCAGGCATCAGTGTATTAGTCGGTGGAATGTGGATTGCAAACCTTTACTACTGGGGAAATAACCAATACATCATCCAACGTGCACTAGCCTCTACTTCATTAGCAGAAGCACAAAAAGGTGTTGCTTTTGCAGCATTTATGAAATTGCTTATTCCATTTTTTGCCGTTGTACCAGGTATCGCAGCTTATGTTATTTTGAAAGACCCTGCAGCTTACGGATTTGTTGGCGAAGGTATTTCTAAGCCAGACCAAGCATTCCCTTGGGTATTAAACAACTTCGTGCAAGTAGGATTTAAAGGGTTAGTCTTAGCAGCATTAATTGCAGCTATTGGTTCTTCTATCAGCTCTATGGTTAACTCTGCATCAACAATTTTCACTTTAGATATCTACCAAAATCTATTTGTGAAAGATGAAGCGGATGACCATTATGTAAAAGTTGGACGTCTTTCAGCTTTAGGAGCTTTAGTTATTGGAGCTTTGATAGCGCCAAGCTTAGGTAGTATGGGAGAAGTATTCCAATACATTCAGGTATATACAGGTTTCATCAGTCCAGGTGTCGTTGCAGTCTTCCTATTCGGGATGTTCTGGAAAAGAGCAACTGCCAATGCTGCTTTATTAGCTGTCGTTTTATCTATTCCTCTTTCTTGGGCGATGCAAGCAGGATTTTCAGAAGTACCATTCTTAGTGAGTATGGCTTTGGTATTCGTAGTCTTATCTGGATTGATTGTTATTGTTTCTATCATTGAAAACAAACAAAGCGCAGTCAAACGTGCAAAAGATGTGCCTTTCCTTGTCGGACTATGTTTGTCGATTTGTTTAATCTCAGTACCAGCAGGTATTCGTATTCTTGTAGGAGATATTGAGACAAGCAATATCTTTGGCGTTTTAATCTTAGGATTAGCGGCAATTGTTTTCACATTATTGTTTACTGAAAACAAAGAAGACGATGCAAAAGCAATACAATTAGATGTTTCACTTTTCAAGACGAATAGCATCTTTAACATTGCATCGATTGCGGTATGTATTGTTTTAGCGGTGATTTACTACTCATTATGGTAGTCTTGAATGACGAATTTAGAATTACTATTTACGAATTGTAAATAGAGTTATCCCGAATCTTCAATAAGGAAGGTTCGGGATTTCTTTTTTAGTTTTGCCTTTGACCTAAAAGCACACAATCTACAATTCTCATCGAATTATTGTACTTTTGCAAAAGAAGCTCTTAAAACAAAAGGACTAAAGTAAACGTATATTGATAGGAGGAACAAGCAAAAGTGCATTTTATAACAAAGTCCTCCACACAAAACTGATAAGATATCCGCGTTGTCATGCAAAAATGCGGGTCGATAATTGAAGTCAATTATCCAATTTATTTCATCCCGCATGAGATGATAACCAAGAATTAAAAGAGCTATAATTAAGAGAAAAGCTCAAGGAAAAGAAGAAAGAAAAATTTTAATTTCTTCCACTCTTTTAATTCGACAAAATATTAAGATTTGACATTTGAAGAATTAGGACTCAGCTACGAATTGCTCGATGGATTAGATGCAATGGGATTTACAAAAGCGACTCCAATACAAGAAGAAGCCATTCCTGTTATTATGGATGGAGGTGACTTAATCGCGTGTGCACAAACAGGAACAGGTAAAACTGCCGCTTTTTTGTTGCCAACAATTGATGCGATTAGTACGCTGACTACAAAAAGCATTGATACTGTCATTTTAGTTCCGACACGGGAGTTAGCGGTACAGATAGACCAACAGTTAGTAGGGTTCTCCTACTTTACGAAGATTAGTTCCATTTCTGTTTATGGTGGTCGTGACGGCAAGGCTTTCGAACAAGAGAAGAAGGCTTTATCCTCTGGGGCCAATGTTGTAGTGGCAACGCCAGGGCGCTTAATTGCGCATCTCAATATGGGTTACGTGAAAATGGATAAACTCCACAGTTTAATCCTTGACGAAGCCGATAGAATGCTTGATATGGGTTTTATTGAAGACCTCAATAAGATTATTAGCTATATGCCAAAGCAGCGTCAGACGCTTATGTTTTCGGCAACTATGGCACCGAAGATTCGTCGTTTTGCAAAAGAGATACTCAACAATCCAAAAGAGATTAGTTTATCGCTCGCAAAACCTGCAGCTAACGTCACACAGGCAGTTTACGAAGTAAAAGATGATGCAAAGCCTTACTTGTTAAAGCACTTGCTAACATCACGTGAGGAGAAAGACGAACGCGTCTTGATTTTCTCTACGACTAAAGCTAAGGTGAAAAAAATCACACAGGTTTTGAAAAGTGGAGGATTAAATGCGGGTGAAATTCACTCAGATTTAGGACAAGAACAACGCGAGCAAATGATTCGCGATTATAAGAATGGAACGATTCCAATCTTAGTAGCAACAGATATTTTATCACGTGGTATTGATGTAAAAGACATTAAGCTAGTCATCAATAATGATGTGCCAGGTGATGCCGCAGATTATGTACACCGAGTAGGACGTACGGCACGTGCCAATGCGGATGGCATGGCATTGACATTTGTCAGTTGGGCAGACCGTCGTAAGTTTAAGCAAATCGAAGATTTGATTGAACAACGTGTCGAAAGAAGGCAATTACCTGAATTTTTGGCTGATGCGATACCTGCTGCAGGAGATGATGATGGAAAAAGAGGTGGTAGAGGCGGTCGTGGCGGTGGTGGAAATAGACACGGTGGCGGTGGAAACAGACGTGGCGGCGGTGGAAATCGTGGTGGTGGTGGCGGAAATCGCTCCTCAAGACCCTCGAATCGTCGATAAAATGTGATTTTTAGGCTTGTTTGTTGATTTTAACTTAATGTTGACTTGACACGAAGCCTAAAAAGCCGTATATTGCAAGCCGATTGGAGAGAGTAAATGTGTTTTCTCAAAATCAAAAAACTATACAATCTTAGCATCCCTTGAACAGAAAGACGAGAATGAGAACGGAAGACTTTTAATCCGTTCATCAAAACATTCCTGAACCGATAAAGAAATTTTAGGATTTGCCTAGCGCAATGAACAAAGTTCTTTTTTTGAGATTTAGATTAAATCAACCCTTTTGTACAATTATATTTTGTTAACTTTTTAAAAAACGGGTAACTTTATATGCTATTATTGAATTCTAATTTGAACAACGTTGCAGCAGTACAACCATTTGTAGAAAAAGCTACACAAAATATTGACATCAATCAGGATACTTTCGGCAATATTTTAGTCAGTCTTACCGAAGCTGTCAACAACGCAATCCGTCACGGGAATTGTTGTGAAGAAGGCAAGCAGGTGAAAGTTGATATAAAACAGAAGAAAAATGACCTAACGTTACTAGTTTCGGATGAAGGAACAGGATTTGATTATGATAATCTACCTGACCCCCTTGCTCCCGAAAATATCGAAAAAGACGGTGGTCGTGGAATATTCTTAATGCGTGCATTATCTGATGATATCAATTTTATGAATAATGGTTCAACTATTGAAATGAAGTTTAGACTTTAAAAGGTCAAAAAACAGCAGAATTTTACATTTTTAACGACAGGCTGTCTGAGTTTACTCAGGCAGCCTGTCGTCGTTAGTGGGTGTTTGTATAGTCGTAAATAAATACTTATACCCAACCTTTTAGGGTGCCATTACCGTCTTTCTTGCCAGCTACTTTATTAGAAAAAAAATAGAAAAATGCAAAAATCATTGTTAAAGAAAATAAGTTTCCTTTTTTGTTTGGGCGCCTTTTTGATACTCGTAGATGCCTGTCACGGGAGCAATTGTAACTGTCCAGAAATAACCAAACATTTCTTTGATTTTCAATCTACCAATATTGAAGTTCAACGCACAAGTATAGACATTCCTGAAAATACTATTACTGCTGGCACAAGAGCAAACATCTCTGTTGTTTTAGAAGACATAGAATTTTTAGTGCAGGCAGAAATGTCCACTTGTCGCCGTCCGTGGTTTATAAATTCAGCTATGGCTTGTAGCTGCTTGGGAGAAGGAAATGAAGGTTTGAAATTCCCTGTTACAGATATTCGTATTTTTAGTAATGCTGACTATTCGGCGGAAATTAATGCAGGAGAATTATTGAATGATATCATCAAAATCGATAATCCTCTGACGGGAGAAGAGGAGTTGTTGTCAGCAATAGAAGATAAAAGTAGCTTATTTTCCCAGTATTCTGATTTTAGAATATTCATTGATACGCCACCGACGCTAGACTCTATACACATGTTGACGGTAGAAATTGAAAAAGAAAACGGAGTAATAATAACTTCAGAGTCTATGCCGATTACTTGGCTTTAATCTATACATGAAACAAAGCGTAAATTCCGTTAGCTAAATTGTAAAAGTCCGCTTGAGGCAAACGGGCAGATAATCTCTGTATTGCCAACTGCGACCGAATACCACGCTTACAGTACACGACAATAGGTCTAGAAGTGTCAATTTTAGAAGGGTCTTTAATGAGTGAATTCAGAGGGATTAACTCCCCTCCGATGCTGTAAGCAGCAGACTCGATTGGTTCCCGCACATCAATGAGTTGGAAATCTTTATTAGAGTCTTGCCATTGTTTTAATTCTTGATAGGAGAGATGCTTCATTAGTTTTGGAGGATATTTTTTTCTTCGTAAACAGTTAGCTCTTTTACTTCATAGCCAGCTGTATTTGCAATAATTTTTATGCTTTCCAGCATCTTTAACTTTTGTTCTTCTGCCGCGGGCAAAAGACCCAATTCATCTGACTTTGCCTTTTCTTCAATAAATTTTTTCGCACGACGATTAAGGTCCGTTAACTCTTGTTCGGTAAACGAATTAAAAGTTCCTTCTTGAATATCATAATAGTCAACATCGTGGTCTATCGACAAAATTTTAGGGTCAGGAATATTACTAATACTTATGATTTTTGTCGCATCGTTTGCTTCAATCTTCATGTTTTCTAAGTCATATCCTACACTTACTTTTGCTTTTACACGCAGTAGGGCCTTTTTTCTAAATGGCGAAAGGTCAAAATTATAGTAATCCTCGTGTGTATAAATTTCCGAGAAATACCCCTCTACAGCGATAACCTTTGCTACAGATTTCATGCGTTCTAATAGAACCTGTGAATTTTGCTGCGTAACAGTCTCTCCGAATTGATAGTACTTTTTTGCCGCAAAAATGCCTAAACCAAAGACAAGAATAAGAGCGACAATAGCTGCGATATTTTTTACCATGTCAAGGACTTATTTAATTTATGAGTTCGTTGACAAATCTTAAGAAATTTGTCAACGAACGACTTATTCTACATTCCTTGTCCCAGTGCACTTTCTGCCAAATTCAAAAAACTAGAATTTGAGAGGGAACCGTCTTTACGCTTCAATATATTGCCATCGGCATCTAAGAAAAGCAAAGTCGGATAAGCGTAGACATTAAATACAGTCGATAATGTTGGACCGTTTCCTTTTTCTGCATTTACCTTATAGCTGATAAAATTTTTATCTATTGCAGCTCCAGTACTCGCTAGGCTAAAAACCTCTTCGTCCATCACACGACAAGGTAAACACCAAGTTGTATAAAAGTCTAAAAAGATTAATTTATTTTCTGCTTTTGCTTGGTCCAAAAGAGGTTGAAGGCTATTGCTTTTGACAAAGGATACACCTTGATATGCGCCAACCGACGATGAAGAACTCGTCGTCATTTTAGGATTACAACTTAATAGCAATAAACTCAATACGCACGAGAAGAGGAAGAATGTTTGTTTCAATTTAGTAAGATTTTATTTGTCCATTTACACGGTACTGAAGTAGTAAAGAGACAGTTTAGGATTAATTTAGACTTTGATAAAGTAAATCCTTTTTGTCAAGGTCTAAAACTTTTCGTCTAAAGTTTGACTGTTAGAACGGTGTAAATAAGGGGAATCGTTTATTGTGAAGTGAAAAGCAGAAAATTTAGGCATTATTTAACAACGTTTTTTGACAAAATGTCGTTGTAGAGCGCATGAGTTGTGTCTGCCATGTTTTTTTTAGAAAAACGAGTTGCCGTTTTTCGACCTTCAATAGATAGTTGCGTCTTTAATTCAGGATTGTTTGACAAAGTTAATACATTTTTTGCTAATTCTTCTGCATCTTCTGGTGCAGCTAATAAAGCATTTTTATTGTGCTCTAAATATTCAGAAATTCCACCTGCATTAGTGGATACAACAGATACGTTAGCAATCAATGCATCTAAGACAGATGTGCCCAAACCTTCTGTTTTTGAAGTGAATAAAAAGATATCTAATTCTGGTAAAATAGCTGGAATATCATTTCTGAAACCTGTCAGACTGATATGCTTTGCTAA
>CALDUB010000115.1 GCA_937923465.1 uncultured Saprospiraceae bacterium | reverse complement strand
AATTGTGAAGCTCACAGTTTCTGTATTACCACATGCATCCGTTGCTTGGTAAGTAATTGTCGTTGTTCCGATTGGGAATACTGAACCAGAAGCTGGACCTGCGGTTCTTACTAAATCTAAACCATTATCAGCACAAGTTGTACTTGCAACGGGCTCTTCGTAAGTTACAACTGCCGAGTTTGCACCTGGCGCAGCATCAACTGTTTGGTCATCAGGACCAGTTAAAGTCAAGATGTCATTTTGTGGATTGCCTGCAACTGTAATTTGTTGCTCAACTTCACAAATAACCGACCAATCAGCATTCAATTTTTTAACAATTACAGAATATGTACCTGCTGTTGCTTGGTAAGTTTCCAAAGCATCACAGCCATAGCTACAGTTAAATACTGTGTTCCAACCTGCGTCAAAAACCCATACAGCGGTCAAAGGAGCATTGTCTAATCCACCGATGCTAATCATACCGTCTTCCTCAGAAATCAAGATATCATCGCAGTTATCAGTACCGATTGGTGTACCCGCACAAGAACAACCGTCTGCTAAGATAACATCATCACTCGTGTTTGCATTTCCGTCATTACAAGTAGAACCTACCGTAGCAGGAACGCTTGGGTCGTTGTCATCACAATCTTCGTCAGCAGGAACACCGTCGTTATCGTTATCTGTAAGACCACCACCATTTGGCGTACCTTCACAAGAACAACCGTCTGCTAAGATAATATCACCGCTAGTGTTTGCATTTCCGTCATTACAAGTAGAACCTACAGCCGCAGGAACACTTGGGTCGTTGTCGTCACAATCTTCGCCAGCAGGAACGCCGTCGTTGTCATTGTCAACAATACCTGTACCGCCGTCACCCGTATTATAAACTGCTTCGTCATCTTCGTTTGGAGTTGGAGCAGTTCCGTTACCTGGTGTACTGTCGGCATCTGTACCGCTTGCATTTGTTACTTGACCATATACAGTATATGGAGCAGAACCAATAGTATAGTAATTTAAAGTAATTGTCTCTGTTTGACCTGGAGCCAAAGTTCCAACACTCCAGTTGAATGTAGAGTAGTAATCATAATCGCCTGCTGATGCATTGAATGGATTATTACCTTCAAAAACAACACCTTGTGGTTGAGGAATATTTACGACAACATTGTCAGAAGCACTTGTACCTTCATTTGTAATAGTGAAAGTCGTACTAAAGCCTTGGTAAGCACCAACGCCGTCACCATTTCCTGTTACAAATAATGCTAAGTCAACACCTTCACTTCCACCACCGTCTGGTGTGCCCGCACATGTACAACCGTCAGCTTGAATAACATCATTGCTAGTTGCACCGTTTCCGTCATTACAAGTAGAACCTACCGTAGCAGGAATGCTTGGGTCATTATCGTCACAATCTTCGATAGCAGGAACACCGTCATTGTCATTATCAACAATACCTGTACCACCGTCACCAACTGTAATCGTTGTACTTTCTTCACAAACTAAAGCATAGTTTACTGTGTAGTATTTTACATAAATTAAGTATTCACCGTCTGCTGCTGGAATTGTCTCCATTGGAGAGTTACAGTCAGCAAAACAGCTAAATGTTCCAACCCAATCCATATTGAAAACTTGTATAGAAGTAACTGGCGCACCGTCTAATCCTGTAATGACGATATTGCCATTTGCAGAAGTAATACCAATATTCGCACAGTCAGGCGTACCTCCGCCATTGTCTACAGTACCAGCACATGTACAGCCGTCTGCTTGAATGATATCATTTGTCGTATTTCCGTTTCCGTCATTACAAGTAGAACCTACAGCCGCAGGAATACTTGGGTCATTATCATTACAATCTAAATCGGCAGGAACGCCGTCGTTGTCATTATCAACAATTCCGCCACCGTCTGGTGTACCTACACATGTACAACCGTCAGCCATGATAACGTCATTGCTTGTTGTATCATTTCCGTCATCACAAGTAGAACCTACAGTAGCAGGAACGCTTGGGTCATTATCATCACAATCTTCGTTAGCAGGAAAACCGTCATTATCATTATCTATGATGACTGGACCACCTCCACCAACAGTGATTGTTGCATTTTCTTCACAAACTAAAGCATAATTTGCAGTATAATATTTTACATAAACTAAGTACTCACCTGCTGCTACTGGGATAATCTGCGTTGGAGTATTACAGTCTGCAAAACAAGCAAATTCTTGTTGCCATGCGCTATTGAAGACTTGTACAGAAGTAACTGGTGCGCCGTCTAATCCAGAGATAACTACAGTACCTTCGCCTGCAGAAATAGTGATATCGTTACAGTCTGGCGTATTTCCATTGTCAGGCGTACCTGCACAAGAACATCCGTCTGCTTGGATGACATCGTTGTTTGTAGTGTCGTTTCCGTCATTACAAGTAGAACCTACAGTAGCAGGAATGCTTGGGTCGTTATCATCACAATCTTCGTTAGCAGGAACGCCGTCGTTATCATTGTCTACGATGATTGGGTCTATCGTACCCGCACAAGAACAACCGTCTGCTAGAATAACATCGTTGCTTGTGTTTGCATTGCTATCATCACAAGTATCACCAGCATTTAAAGGAGTTAATGAAGCAAAAACTTCAATACATGTACCCCAAGTACCTGTAGTCCAACCACCTAATCCTAAACTGCCATCAGTTTGGTTGTTTGCACCTGCACCAAAAACGAAATCAACTCCTGAAGCTTTTTGCTCAATAGTGTAAGCGATATCTCCTTCTTCTACAATCGTTCCTGAGAAACTTGTGTAAAAGTATTGAGGAGCCAAATTTGAGTCGTAACACTCTAATGCCCAATTTTCACCTGTAGTACTGTATCCTGCTAAATTGATAAAAACACTTGCTGTATTTCCATTATTTAAGATAGTACCAGCGATAGTTGCAGTTCCGTCGCCATTTTCAGTCAACATCAAATCTGAACCTGCTTGCCATACCGTGAAAGTCTCTCCACAATCTCTCTGATAGAATACACCTGATTCAATATCTTCAAGAGCACTACCACATTCTGGTGTAGAGTCTGTAATTTGGTATTTGTTACAAGAGTCATTTGCAGGTGTACCTGCACAAGAACAGCCATCTGCTTGGATGACATCGTTAAAAGTATTATCGTTTCCGTCATTACAAGTTGTACCTACAGTTTGTGAATCGTCAGTTAAAGTAACTGAACCTAAGTCAACTGGACAATCATCATTACCCCATCTAACAAAAACAGCATAAGTTCCTGCTGCTAAGTTGTCATAAGAAGTAGTTCCAACATTATCTAAAACATTTAAATCGTAGTTATCTCCACCGTCAAGGCTGAATTCGATATTTGTTCTACCAGAATTATCATCAAAAGCAAAAGAAATGCTTCCGTCGTTATTTCCACAAGTAGGATTGTTATTTGAAAGAGTTACTTCTGGAGCATCTATTACCTCAATAGTCACACAGTTACTTTCACCAAATCCCCAAGAATCGCAACCTGCACGACGAGAACAACGTACAAAGTAAGTCGTTTCGGTAAGGATACCAGGATTGTAAGTTGCGCTAGTAGCGCCTTCAATCTCTTGAGATAACTGAGTTGGGCATTCAACAGTAGAAGATAACCATAAGTACTCAATCTCACCTGAACCGCCAGATGGACTAGTTCCACTCAATGTAGCTGTTTCGCCTGAGCAAAGAGTTTGGTCACTACCTATAGTACCGCCATCCGTTACGTTATCACAAGGAAGAGGTGGAGATAATGGAGCACCAGATAAGTCGATATTGATATCGCCATTTGTTCCGGCACTACTTGTCGTTATTATTATTTGAGGACCAGTAATGCTTTGATTAGATACTGACATAGATAACCATCCACAAGCACCGAAATTAGTTCCGTTGCTAGTCACGTTAGCACCTGTACCAATTTGATATGCAGGTCCTGAGTTTCCGAGGATGTCAATTGTTGTACCTAAAGAAGCACCAGAGCCCTCTAGTGTGCCACTGAGTCCAGTGTAATAATACCAATCAGAAGAACTCGGATTGAAACAATTATGTAGTTTTGGACTATCAGTAGGTGCAGAAAATGTACGACCAGTAAAGTCGATGTCTACATTGAATTGAATGTCTGAATTAGTATTGTTAACAACCGCACCAGTTAAACTAGCTGTACCGTTGTCATATTCAGTAAAAGTACCTGATTGAAAAGTGTGTAAGCGATCTTCTCCTTCTATTAGGATGTAAAGACCATAAATATAGCCAGCACTATTAGTCGAGCCATTGTCACAACGAGTCGTGTTAATTATGTCTCGAGTCGCAATTTCAGATTGTGCTGATAACGAAGATGAAAAAAAGAGTACGCTAAATAGCACACAACATATCATTTTCCACCCAGTTAAAGTAAAGTGTTTGTTCATAAAGCTCAAATGTTTATTAAAAAGTGAGGACACTTAGGGGGGAAATAGTGTACAGTGTTTGAATTAGTATTGAATTGGAGGATTTCTAAATAACGAGATTGTAATGTTATAGGGCAATAAAAAGCCTTTTACTTGGAACACAACTGTCCAAATAATGAAATAAATTACAATAGAGGGGAAAGATACTTTCTGTTATTATCAGAAATTAAAACGAGGGGAAATTTATAGAATATAGTATTCTGATAAATTAGGAGGAAAAATTAATAGTTATGTATAATCGTCAAAACAAAAAAGGAAATATAAAAGTAACACCCAAATAGACTTGAGTACGATGCAAAAGTAACATGTTTTTTAAAAGGAGGCTTGATTTTGGGTGATTTTGGTGCTATTTTAGGGTGTTTTGAACTAAAATACCCAGTTGTAGGTAGCTTTGTTTTTACAAAAAATAAAGTATTAAATTTTTCTCACATGCAATAATACCTTCAACGAGATACATTAAAGCGTGTTATATTTCTGACGATTATTTTGAAAAGAGGGTATGAAATTTGCTTGTTAAATTATGAGTTCTCAAATTTTAATGAACTTATTTCTAGGCTCAATAGCGTTTATGAAAACAATATTCTCGCTAAATAGTTAGCAGAATCAATAGATAAGTATGATATTAATCGGCAATAAAGTATTTCTATTTTGGAGAAAGTATAGTTCTGTTATGCTTTCTAAAGCATTATTTATTTCGTCTCTTATTTTGTTAAGTTTGATTAGTGGAGAACTTAACGGACAACTACTACCTAAGATTAGATTCAAAAATCTTAGCAAAATTCATGGTTTACCTAATAATGATGTAAATGTAATAACAAGAGACAATCTTGGATACATGTGGTTTGGTACAACAGACGGACTCTGTCGGTATGAAACTCCCAGTAGAATACAAGTATTGAAAGTCAATGAGAATATAAAGGGTGGTTTAAAATCTGCTAATATTTGTGATATTCATATTGATAAGAAAAATAGTATTTGGATAGGAACAAGGCTAGGAGGCTTGTCAATATATAATCAAGAGGAAGATACTTGGGAGACCTTTGTTAATGACCCTTTAGACCAAACAAGTATCTCAAATGACGAAGTTTTAGCAATTTTAGAGGATAAAAAAGGAAGAATTTGGATAGGAACAGAAAATGGATTGAATCTTTTTCATCCAGAAAGTAAATCTTTTACAAGATTTAAAATAGATAAAAATGACCCAACAGCTATAAGAGCAAAATCTATTTTGAGTATCATGGAAGATGATAAAGGCTGGATATGGGTCGGCACCTGGGAAGGTAGTTTGCACTTAATGCTTCCTTCTTCTGACGGAAATATTGCGAACTCAACATTTCGAAATTTTACCCCACCTGATAAGAGGCAGCCACTCAACGTCTGGAAGATATTTCAAGATAAACAAAAACGCTATTGGTTTGGGACACATGGTGATGGTCTTTATTTGATGCAATTACCCGAGAATGCTAGCAACGAAGTTGAAAATCAAAATTGGAAACCAAAGTTTCATAACTATTTATTTGAAGGAGAGAATACAGGAAGCATCACAAGTGATTTACTTCGGGATATTATTCAAGACTCCAAGGATAGGATTTGGGTTGCTACGGTGCACGGTTTAAGTTTAATTAACGTTGAGCAGTTGCCAGACAGCAAATTTTTAAAAATAACAGAAAATAAGCCTGAGATAAAATTTGATGTTTACCATTACTCTAAGGATGACCCAATCTCCCTTGCGCATGACGATATTTCTTCTGTTTATGAAGATGAGCAAGGTATTATTTGGTTAGGTACATTTAGTGGTATTAGTAAATATAATTGGGCTAATAATCAATTTGACAACTTTGAGTTATTGTCAAATAAGTTGCACGCTCCCAATACGCATAATTTTTATATTTCGCCTGAAAAAATTGGTTGGTTTGCAACAGGGAATAACGGTATCTTAAAATATAATTTTGTTTCTAATGAGATAAAGTCAATTACGGCGAAGAATAGTGATATCTTGATAGATGAATATGTTCATACTATCTATAGTCCCGATGATGAAAACATTTATTTTGGCTCTCCAAATGGAATTTCTTGTCAGAATCAACAGACACAGAAAGTTACTCAATACCTATTTCCAGAGGATATCAAAGTACAATCTCCACATTTGATTATTAATAATTTGCTGGAAGATAAATATGGTAGAATTTGGATAGCTACAGGAAGAGGTTTGTTTTTATTAGATAAAAAAACTGGTAAATATCGTTCAATTTTACATGACTCAAGTGATAAAACTACTATCAGTGATAATTCTATTAGCGATTTGTACGAAGACTCTAATGGATTTTTATGGCTGGCTACTTATAATGGACTCAATCGCATAAAATTAACAAACTCAAATGACTTTCAATTTACTTCTTTCAAACATGACTCTCAAAATGCAGACATAAGTATTCCTGCGAATCGAATAACTTCCTTGACCCAGAGTGATGATATTCTCTATATTGGTACTACAAATGGACTGTGCGGTTATGATTATCAGTCAAGAATTTTTATTAATTATACGAAAACGAATAATAAATTTTGCGTACAGAGTATAGAGAGAACCTCGTCTGGAAACTTGTGGGCAAGCACAACGGAGGGCATTTTTCATTTTAACACTCAAAGTAAGACTTTTAATGTTTTTGAGAAAAGAGATGGACTTGGTGATATTGCCTTTAGAGCAGGGGCAAGTCAGGTAGACGAAGAAGGTTATTTATATTTTGGAAATAGAAAGGGAGTTACGAGACTACATCCTGAAAAAATTATAACTAATACAAGTCCTCCTCCCGTTTATATTACAACAGTAAAGAAAATTAGTACCGAAGAAAAAGAGACTTTGAGTATCATAAATAAAAGCGAAATCTGTCTTGAGCATAATAATTACTATTTGTCCTTTGATTTTTCTGCTGTTAATTATAACAGTATAGAAAAAAACGTTTACGCCTATAAGTTAGAGGGTTTTGAAGAAAACTGGAACTATACTACTAATAATATGTCTGCAGTGTATACCAATTTAAAACACGGGAATTATACTTTTGTAGTTAGAGCTGCTAATAATGATGGCGTTTGGAATGAAAAAGGGGCAAGATTAGAAATTATTAAGATGCCTGCTTTTTGGGAGACAATTTGGTTCCGTTTACTTATGTTGGCGGGATTAGCGGGATTGATTTGGTTTGTTATGTTCATCTATACGAAGAATATTCGCCATAGAAATGAAATCTTAAATGAATATAATACAGGGTTGAATAAAGAAATTAAAGAACGTAAGCGTATTGAAAGGACCTTACAAGAGCGCGAACAATTTCTACGATTAATCATGGATAATATTCCACAACATATCTATTGGATAGATAAAACGCATCACTTTATAGGTTGTAATACTGCTTTTTTGAAAAGGCTAGGTGAAAAATCAGAAAATGCAGTTATCGGAAAACAGTCTCATGACCTTTTTGAAATGAAGGCTAATAGAACAATAATCTTAGATACAGAACAGAGCGTTTTAAAAACTGGAGAAGCGATTCTGAACCAGATTATCCAAATGCAATGCCCTAATAACAACAGACTGGTATGGATGTCTAAAAATTACATTCCATTGAAAAATGAGGAAAAAGAGGTATTTGGAGTGTTAGTTACAGGAGAGGATATTACATCGCGTGTGCATGCAGAGGAAGTATTGAAAATGAACTCTAAACACTTAGAAGAGCAAGTTTTGCTTAGAACCCAAGAGTTAGACTTGAAAAACAAAGAAATTCAGTCATTATTGCAAGCAAAAGAAGCTCGAAATGAAGAACTAGAGGAAATAGTTAGACAAAGAACAGAGAAACTCAAGGAATATAACTTGGAATTGCAACAATCAAATAATGACTTGGGACAATTCGCTTATATTGCTTCGCATGATATGAAGGAACCATTGCGGATTATTGGAAATTTTGCTGGTTTGTTAAGTCGAAAATATAAAGGTAAGTTAGATAAATCGGCGGACGAATATATTCACTTCATCAAGGACGGAACAAAGAGAATGTCGGCACTTATGGATAGTTTGTTGACTTATTCGCAAGTAGGAAAAAAGGAAATCGAGTTGTCAAAAGTAAAATTGGATAATATCCTATTTGCTAAACTACATGATTTATCTGAGATAATCAAAGAGAGGAATGTAGAAATGCAAATCGACGACCTACCAGAGATATACTGCGAAAAAGAGCAGATAGGTATGGTGTTTTTTAACTTGATAAATAACGGAATTAAGTTTAATCAAAGTGAAAAGCCGATAATCAAAGTAAAGTTTCATGAAGAAGACGCCCCCGAAGGATTTTGGAAGTTTTCTGTGACTGATAATGGTATCGGTATTTTGCCAGAATTCCAGAGTCAGATATTTGAAATATTCCGTAGATTGCATAGTAAACAAGAGTACAAAGGGACAGGAATCGGTCTAGCTCTCACACAAAAAATTGTGATGCGTCACGGAGGGACAATAAAGGTTATGTCTATTCCTGCAGAAGGAACAACTTTTATTTTTACGATAGCGAAGGCTATTATTAAAGAAACGGACGGTGTTCAGGAAACGGTTATTCGATTGAATAAATCGCAAGATTCTTCGGGGCAAAAATACGCTTTTAATAAAGGGAATTAACTCTTAGAATTTAATAGTGAAATCAGTATGGTCTCCATGCGTTTGTAATGAAAATTCAAAGCCATGATTGGATAATATCTCACGAGTCAGTGTCAAACCGATACCTTGTCCATCTGCTTTGTTACTATAGAACGGCGAGAATAGTTTTTCGGACTGCTCTGCTGTTATGCCTCTTCCGTTGTCTCTGATAATCAGACACTTAGGGTTGTTTGAAGTAATGACTTGAATTTCGCCATTCTCCCCTATTGCTTCTTTTGCATTCTTGATTACATTAACTAATACCTGCTCAAATTGACTGGTATCTAAATACAAAGACAGGTCTTCTTTTGCAAAGTTTAGATTGATGTCAATCCCTTGTTTTTGAGCTCCAGGGCGCATCAATTGAGCAGCTTTAGAAACAATTTCTCGTAGAGAAACGTACTCCTTGCTCGGTTCGGGTAAACGGATAATATTCGCAAAATTGCGCATAAAAAGATTGAGGTTATCATTACGCTCCTTGGCTACTTTTAAAGAGTAAACGATGTCTTCGCCAAATTCTCTCGGCTCTTCTTCTTCAAAATCAATCGTACTTTGAATAATGGAATTAATGGCGCCAATAGAATTATTGACTTCGTGTGCCATCATCCGGATGACTTTTTCATAAGCCCGCTTTTCTGCCTCTAATATCTCTTCTGAGATATCTTCAATCACAATAAAACGACGATTGAATCCTTGGTCGATAAACTCTGAAGACTCTACCCGAAAACGACGACTCAAACCTGCGGGTTGAACAGTCTGAGACACGACTGTCGGCATTTTTGATAGATACTCAAATAAGGGATGTTGAATTTCTGAAAGCGTTTTGCCCTTAAACGCTTGACTCCCAAACCACTTTTTTACTTTTGGGTTGACGTAGTCGATTTTATCATCAAAATCTAGGAGAATAATAGCAGAAATGGAGGTCTCTAAGACCTGCTCCATAAAGAAATGCCGCTCTTGAGACTCGGTATGCCTCATCCTTAGATTGTCAATCATTTGATTGTAAACTCCGATGAGTTTATCCATTTCTGTTGAGCCAGTTTCTAAGAATTTAACTTGAAAATCTTTGTCTTTTAATGCATCTGCTCCCGATAGCATTAGCTCTACGGGGCGAATGAATTGTTGGTATAAAAGATAAGACAACCAAAGCGAAAAGAGCATTCCAAATTCAATGGCAAAAATCCATACTTTTGGAACTTTGTTCCAGACCTGAAGGTACAGGAGGTAACCTATTATCAAGTGGATAATGAGGATGAATAAGGAGTATTTTATTTTTAGAGACAAATTTTATTTTAACTATGAACGAATTAACTATGAACTATTAACAATGAACTATGAACTCCGTCTCAGTAATGCTTTTTGATGAGACGGAGTTTATAGTTAGACCGTTCATAGTTCATTGTTGATTCCATATTTTTCCATTCTTCTGTACAAGGAACTTCTTGTTATTCCCAGAGAGCGAGACGTTTCGCTTATTTGAAAATTATGGAAATTTAAAGCCTTGACAATCATTTGTTTTTCCATTTCCTCTAAGGAGATATCGCCTACTTTGGGCAGTGCTGCCCCACCTCTACTAATAGGTGCTGAAGACTGCATTTGTGCTTGAAAATCTTTAATCTCCAACAACTTTTTGTTGCTGACTAAGACCGTTCTTTCCACCACATTTTTCAACTGACGGATATTGCCAGGAAAGTCTTGTTCTTGTAACCAAGAGCGTGCGTCTTTTGCGACACGCAGTTCCTCTTTTCCGTAGATTTGCGCTAGATTTTGAACAAAATGATTGACCAAAAGAGGAATGTCGGTTGGTCGCTCGCGCAAACTAGGCAACTGCAAGGTAATCAGATTGATGCGATAGTACAAATCTTCTCGAAATTGTCCTTTTGAAACCATTTCTTCTAAATTTTTATTCGTCGCAGATACAACCCGAATATCTACTTTTTTCGCCTGACTACTTCCCAGCACTTCAAAGGTTTGCTCTTGTAAAACGCGCAAAAGTTTTACTTGACTAGCAGGTGCCAAGTCTCCAATTTCATCTAAAAATATCGTCCCTGAGTCTGCAATTTCAAAACGCCCTTTTCTATCAAAATCTGCTCCTGTAAACGCGCCACGTTTGTGCCCAAACATCTCAGACTCAAAAAGACTCTCTGAGATACCTCCCAAGTTTACCTTAATGAAGGGTTTATCTTGTCGCAAACTTTCATAATGAATCGCTTCGGCGACTAATTCTTTTCCTGTACCACTCGCGCCTCGAATTAAAACACTTGCATTCGTTTTTGCGACATTTTTAGCCTTGTTGAGTATTTCTAGCAAATTGGGTGACTCCCCTACTATATGACCAAAACCTGCGACAGATTCCGCTTTTTCAGTACGTTCATTCGCAATATTGTCTAGTGCTAAGATAGTTTTTATAGAGTCTAAAAGCTGCTTGTTTTCCCAAGGTTTGGCGACAAAATCTTTTGCCCCTAATTTCATTCCACCCACCGCCAATTGCACCGTCGCCCAACCTGTCATCAAGATAACAGACAGCTTTGGATTTATCTCCATTATCTCTTTTAGAGTCGCAATACCACGCTTTCCAGAGGTGTCAATGGTATAATTCATATCCAATAACAGCAAATCGGGGGACTCTTCGCGCAAGGCACGAAAAAAGTCATCGGGATGATGAAAAACACGGCATTTGAAACCTGCTCGTTTTAAGAGTAGGGAGAGGGAGACGCAGACTGCACGGTCGTCGTCGGTTATCCAGATTTGTTTTGTTTTCATTTTGGTATGTTGTGTGTTTAGTTTAAATCTTGATTTGGGATGAGCCCCCTAACCCCCATTTGGGGGAACTTTTTTCAAAGATATTTTTCGATAATTCTAAGCATAGCTTGATTGAAAAAATACAATCGCAAATTATTCGCGCATGCAAATCAGTGAATGTTCCCCCAAATGGGGGTTAGGGGGCATTTATTCCCCATCTACTCCGCATGCAAAGCCTCCGCCGGAGAAATACGCGCCGCCTGCTGACTCGGATAAAGCGCACAAATTAGCACCAAAACCGTAATAATCAAAGTCGAAATACCAATGGCTTGATAGAAGTAAATATCCTTAATTTCTGTAAAGTCCATTAGCGGAACTTGTATGCAAAATAAGGCAGCTAACAGCATTCCAAAGAAAGCAATAATCAATATTTCCATCATAAACTGGAAAGCGATATTGCTTTTGTAAGCGCCTAAGGCACGACGTAAGCCAATCTCGCCACGGCGTTTGCTGATATTGTGCCAGAGCACGCCAAACAAACCCAAAGCTACATTTAAAACTAAGAAACCACACATAGAAAGCAAAGCCACTAAAGGAATCAGCGTACTTTTATTACTGCGTACGCGGCGTTGCTCTACGTGGTCTATAGTCACATTGTCTAATTTAGAAACTTGCGCAACTAAGGCTGTCATTTCTTCTTCAAACTCAATACCGACGCCGTCTTTTAGGCGCAAATACAGACTTGGTGTTTCATGATTTTCTATAGGAATATATAGGAAAGACATAGGGATTTCTTCCTTAAATTGTCCGTCATATCTAAAGTTTTCGACAACACCGATAACCTTCCGTTCTCCATGTATTTCGTAAATGCTATCCATGTAAGGACGACCATCAAAATACTCATCGTACAACTTTTTTGTTAGGACAATCGGAGGATATTTGCTGTTTTTATCATCTTCGTTAAACCAACGCCCTTCGATTAAAGGGACATCTGCCACTGCTAAATAATTCTCGTCTACCTCAAAAAGATAACTAAGGAGAAAAAAGCCATTATCGTCACTTCCTGTTGCAGAATGACTACCTCCAAATGGCGTCATTTCTCCCCCAAAACTAATGTTTTCTATATTTGGATGAATTTCTAATTCTCTTTTCAAGTTGCGTTTCATATCGACAATGTCGATGCTATCCATTTCGTTAATGACAAGATTGGAAACCCAAAGTTGCTCCGTCTCAAATCCCAATGGCTCATTGTAATTTGTGAGATTTTCAATGACAAATGTCATCACGAAAAAAAGTATGATGAAAGCCAAGAATATCTCTAAAACCATGAGCGCGTTCTTGCTTTTTCTATTCCAGATTAGTTTAAATATATGCTTAATCATTTTGTTCGTATCTATTTGATTATTAAGTTATTGTCTCCGATAATTACATCAATTCTATTTACTTTCCACTTGACTTTAAAGAGGTGACAATCTGCATTTTTGCCATTTTGTAAGCAGGAATTAAACCTGAGATAATACCAAAAAACAGCGTAATTAAGAAGCTATAAATGAATACTTTTAAGTTGAAGCTTAATTGGATTCCGTCTAACCAATTACTCGTATTTATCATGTAAATTAAACCTAGAGCTAAGAGTAAACCAATGACGCCGCCAATAAGTGTCAGAATAATATTCTCAAAAATAAATTGGGCTAATATGGTATTTGTGTTTGCGCCAAATGACTTGCGTACACCGATTTCAGAAGCCCGTTCTAAGATACGGCTGGTGTTAATGTTGATTAAGTTTAGAGTAGGTAAAATAACAAACATCGCTAGTAGGAAGAACAAGATAATCTTTGCATAATTTATACTTTCTTCGAATGTATCTGTATCCATTAATTCATCTGCGTAAAACTCGTTGAAAGTTGCGGCATCAAAGCCTAATCTATTGCGGCGTTCGGGGTTAGGCATGACATAGTTTCCTGCTATTCTATCCAAATCATCCTTAATGATTTGTACACTTTCTTCGTTTTCAGCTAAATAGACAATCTGAAAAGAAGTTAGTAATTCGTCTGGACCACCGATAATAAAATCAGGTAAAACAGAATGCGGAATGAATACATTTGCCGAAACAAAATTGTGATTTGTGTCAGGTTTTTTGATGACACCAATGACTTTATATCGCTTTTTATCCAGCTCCATTTCCATACCGACAACGCCTGACTTTTGTCCAAAATAATCTCTTGCAGCATCTTCTGTGATAACAATAACTTGCTTGCTGTTCTTAAAATCCTGCGCGCTAGTACCTGAACCTTCGGTAAATTCAAAATCGAAAATATTCCAATATTCTGAGTCTACGCCCATTCCTCCCAACTCTAATTTCTTATTGTTTTTGAAAACACTAAAAGACAAATACGGAACCATTGCCGTACGTCTTTGTGCGCCTTGCACATCTCCAATCACGTCTTCGAAAAGGTAATACGAAACCTGCGACCGAGACATAGACCGTTGCGCTTCTCCGACTTCCATTGTCGAGTCATAAACCATGGCGCCGTCAGTGTAAATACTATCCACGATATAAGTCGTATCGGGCAACATTAATTTTGTCCAAGCATGGTCCATGAAAACCATGCGGTCTTTTTCCGTCATCGGCGGATGATTACCTAATTCATTGTCTAAAAATGCCGTCACCAACATCAATATCATCAAGGTAAAACTGATACCAAACAAGGAGATAAAGGTGAAGAACTTCTTGCGACTTAGGACTTTTAGGGCGAGTTTGAAATATGATTGTAGCATAGCAAAAGGTTGTAAAAGTTGTAGGTTGTAAAGTTGTAATGTTTATTGACTACAACTAATTGTTTTCATGATTTGGTGTGATTTGCATATAATAAAATTATACATTTACGACACTTGTGAGCCGTCAAAAAGACGTAGGAGTCTGTGTGTTTTACGCGCCATATTTTCATCGTGCGTGACCATGACAATCGTTGTTCCATTTTCTTCGTTTAGACGCAACAGAATGTCCATAACTTCATTCCCCATGACGCTATCGAGGTTACCTGTAGGCTCATCTGCGAGGATGATATCTGGATTACCGACAATGGCGCGAGCGATTGCTACTCTCTGTTTTTGACCTCCAGAAAGTTGTGAAGGAAAATGCTCCATACGGTTTTTCAAT
>CALDUB010000114.1 GCA_937923465.1 uncultured Saprospiraceae bacterium | reverse complement strand
TCCGCAAAAGCAGACATCGTTTCATCCATGACCGTTTTACCTTTCGGCAAACTCATTTCTTGGTGCAAGAAACCCAAAGTACTGACGGAAGGACGAGCGATATTACCACTATCAGGAGATTGGTCACCCGCAATAATCTTAAGAAGAGTAGACTTCCCTGCGCCATTACGACCCACGAGACCGATTTTATCGCGCTCGGTAACTACCAAGTTGACATTATTCAACAAGATGCGCTCTCCATATTGGACGTATATATTAGTAGCTGTTAGCATTTCTTTTAGACAGTTGACGGTGGACAGCGGCGTCCACATTTAGTAGAAAATGTTGGATTATAGATTATCGAAAAATCTCAGATTCCAAAAACGAGTGCAAAAGTACGGATAAAGGAGGGAAGAAGCACCCTATTTTAAAATAAATTGCGGTTAATCTTTACGGCTTTATGAATTGTAAGTTTCTGATAAACAGAATATAGTATTAATCAAGCCATGTGAGAAATATATAAACAGCATAAAATTTCGATTTTATACCTTTTAAAAAACATGTTTTTTCATATTTTTACAAAGAAAATCTAAATAAAATGTTACCAAAATCAAAAAACACGTCTATATAATATAACTTACAAAAAATTAGGTCTCGTACATCCCCTTTCAAAACTTATTTCCGAACGTGCTTTCCTTTATAAAACGAGACAAAAAAACTTAAATTAAAAATAAAAGACCGTAAGGAAGCTACACATCTTCCCTTACAGAAATAATTTGTGTCAATAGAAATGGTAATTTTAATATGCTGTAAATCACCCGACTGTGATTGCATTTTTTGCGGTTTCTATGACTCAAATTTTATACTAACACAATATTTTTTTAAACAAAATTTACAAACTTTATGGATTATCTTAGCACACTTAGCAATTCTTTATCCCAGACGATGGGAGGCATACTGCCAGGTATTTTGGGCGCACTTGTAGTTCTTATTATCGGATTAATTTTAGCAAGTGTTGTTAGTCGGCTAGTAAGAAGCGCGTTCCGCAAGACAAATATTGACGAGCGTTTGGCTTCAAAAATGGATGTTAACTTCAATTTAGGCGATTTTGTCGCTAAAATTGTTCAATACGTTCTCGTTTTATTTGTTTTACTATTGGTTTTAGAAATGATGGGACTAAGTTCTGTTCTTGACCCGCTACGTGATATGTTAGGCAAGTTCTTTGGTGCTATTCCTAATTTGGTACAAGCAGGACTTATTGGCTTTATAGGCTATGTCATTGCGAAGATTTGCTCAGAAATGGTTGGATTAATTTCAGACCCTGTTGAGACTTTTTCGGCAAAGATTGGTTTTGAAAATCCAGCTTCTTTAGTAAATATATTAAAACAAGTTGTTTTCATCTTCATCTTCCTGCCAATGTTAATCATGGCTTTGGATGCTTTGGGAATGGACTCTATCTCACGACCTATCTCTGATATGTTTGCGAGTATGTTAGATGCAATTCCTAACATTATTGCTGCAGCAATCATCGTTGGTGTTTTCTACTTTGTAGGACGCTTTTTGGTTGGTTTCTTAACAGAATTATTACGCAACTTAGGAGTAGACTCTTTTCCTAATAAACTAGGATTTGCAAGTGTTTTAAACAATGCTTCTTTGTCTGCTATCATTGGCAATGTTGTCTTCTTTTTCTTAATGTTTGCAGGTGTTATTTCTGCTATGGAAAAATTAGAAATGACAGCTATCACTGATATTTTGAACAATGTAATGAATATTGCAGGACGCGTATTTTTTGGTCTAATAATCTTAGTAGCAGGTACTTTTATTGCTAATTTGGCAAGTAAAGCAATGGCTTCTTCAGATGCATGGTTGGCTTCATTAGTGAAGTTTGCTGTCTTAGGTATCTTCCTTGCGTTTGCATTACACACTATGGGCATCGCTCAAAGTATCGTAAACATGGCATTTGGCTTCACATTAGGAGCTGTTGCAGTAGCATTTGCATTGTCTTTCGGATTAGGAGGACGCGAAGCTGCGGGCAAACAAGTACAGCAGTTTTTTGATAAAATGAATAAAAAATAAATGGAGAGGAGTGAAGGCTGCCAATGGCTTTAAGATTAAAACTATTGGCTGATTGTTAATTAAGCACTATTGTTTATAGAGCAACCCAATAGTATAGCCTCACAAATTTTAGCATAGAAATTTTATTATTTCGCGCATTTCAGGTCTCGTACTTGGAATGCGTTTTTTTTGATTAATATGCTCGTTCCTCACCGTGAATGAGTACAGAAGAAGGATTGAATTATGAGTTGAATATTAAGAAAAGAGCGCAAAAAAATATGCCATATCTTTGGAGATATGGCATATTACGCAAAGCATATTATTTTAGTTTAACCTTGTGTTCGGAATAAGAATAGAGGTTCGCGCGCCCAATTCAGAACGGCAACCCCATAACCCACAACCTCTTAAACTTGTAAAAGTTAGCACCGCAACTTTACAACCTATACAACTCTTACAACCTTTCTTATATCGCTTGGTGATTAAACGGCTGTAAAACCATTTCACTCACCACACCACTACTCGGTTGTTGACATAGAAACCAAACCGAAGTAGCCGCTTCTTTAGCCGTGATAAATTTCTTCGCGTCATAACGAATATCAATATCTTCTTCCCAAAATGAAGTATCAACACCACCTAAGTATATATTTGTGATACGAACTTCCGTACGGCGTAATTCTTCGCGCACAGATTTCAACATACCATTCAGACCATATTTAGATGCAGCGTAAATTGACGCACCAGCCATTGGAGTTTTTCCTAATACGCCAGGCATGTTAACAATCAGTCCTTTCTTAGCCGCTTTCATGGCAGGTAAAAAAGCTTTTAACAGA
>CALDUB010000113.1 GCA_937923465.1 uncultured Saprospiraceae bacterium | reverse complement strand
TAAACTTTTTTCGTCCTTTATTTTTGTGGAGAATAAGGCAAAAAAATTAAGCATAGCCGTAGCTATAGTTCATTTTTTTAACGCAGTTATCCGCGAAAAGAAAGACTCGAAAAATTTAATGAAACTTTGTTTACAGTGTATTAATGATTTTTCAATTAATGATTCTTGCAAAAATAAGCAGATTTCGCTCCAAATGAAGGATTTATTAAAAAGAATTCAATAATCTTAAATGATATTCTTTTTATGACAGTTTGGCAATAACAATTAATTTTTTTCTAAACAAACAAGAAGAATAGGCTGATATTTAGAGTTTTTCAAAGAGAAAATCCTGTTTCATTATTTTTAATTTTATTAAAAAGACACCTTTTTTAAAATATTAAGCATCCTATAACATAAAAAGTTGTCCCTATGACCAAACCATTGCGTTTATATTTGCGCGCAAAATGTATATTTGCGCTCAGATTAAAAAATCCAATTTTTATTCAATAACTCTGATTTATGAAACGACTGTTTACTTTAATTGTTTTTGTTACCCTTTGTTTATCTGCTTTCGCCCAAAAAGGAGGTACGGTACGTGGTAATGTATTAGACGGTGATACTGGTGAGCCAATTGCTTTTGGTACCGTATCTTTAGAAGGGACTACTTTAGGTACGAATACCGACCTAGACGGTTTCTTTAGCCTTTCGGATGTTACTCCTGGTGAGTATAATCTAGTTGTAACTTATGTTGGATACGCTACTTTTTCGCGTCCGATTGTTGTTACTAAAGGTATTAAGTATGAAAACGTCCAATTGACTACCGAAGGTGTAGAATTAGAAACCGTAACTGTTTCTGCTTCTAAAGAGCAGTCTAAAAATACGGTTCAAATCTCAAAAGTCATCGTGACGCCAAAGCAAATTCAATCCCTTCCTTCTGTGTCTGGTGAAGCTGATATTGCTCAGTATTTGACGGTTTTGCCTGGTGTTATCAATACAGGTGACCAAGGTGGACAATTATATATACGTGGAGGGTCTCCTATTCAAAACAAGATTTTGTTAGACGGAATGACGATTTACAATCCTTTCCACTCTATTGGCTTTTTCTCTGTATTTGAGACAGAAACAATTAGAAACGTAGAGGTTTTGACAGGTGGTTTTAATGCTGAATATGGTGGAAGACTTTCTGCGATAGTAGATATTTCGACACGTGAAGGAAATAAAAAGCGTTTTGGCGGAGTTGCTTCTGCTAATCCATTTATGGCTAAATTACTATTAGAAGGTCCGCTTAAAAAATTAGGTGATGACGGTGGAAGTATTTCTTACATGTTGACAGGTAAGACTTCTTTTATTGACCAAACTTCTAAAACCTTATATAGCTACGCTGAAAATGCGATTGATACGACAGGTGGTTTACCATATACTTTCCGTGATTTTTACGGAAAACTATCTTTTTCTGCTGCCAATGGTAGCCGCACAGATTTATTTGGTTTCAACTTTAATGACGGTGTAGACTACGGCGGCATTGCAAATATTGGCTGGTTAGCTACAGGTGGTGGAGCGATTACAAAGCTTATTCCACCAAACTCTAATTTAATTATTGGAGCACGTGTTGTTGGTTCTAATTATCAAATTGAATTGAATGAAGCAGACGGTAATCCACGTAAGAGCGAGATTACAGATGTTTCGGGGCAGATTGACTTTACTTATTTTGGCAATAATTCACGTATAAAATACGGTTTGAATTTCAATGCGATTAGTACACAGTTTGGTTTTAAAAACTTCTTAGGAAACTTAATCGAACAGAATAATAACAACTCAGAAATTGCTGCTTTTGTTAATACGCAGTTCAAATTTGGTAACTTAGTCATCGAACCAGGTGTGCGTGTAACGGGCTATGTGGCACAGACAACGCAGGGTGCTTTTGAGCCTCGCTTAGGTGCAAAATTGAATATTTCGGACAATCTTCGCTTTAAATTCGCGGGTGGTTGGTACTCTCAAAACTTAGTAGATGCACGTAATGAGCGCGATATCGTGAACTTATTTGCTGGTTTCTTAAGTGGTCCAGAGGAGCGCTTAAATAAGCCTGACGGAGTAACAGAAGCTGATGACCGTTTGCAACACGCTGTTCATGCGATTGGTGGTTTAGAGATTGACTTAGGCACTAAAACTGTTGTAAACATTGAGCCTTACTATAAAGGATTTACGCAACTAATTGGTCTGAATAGAAATAAAATTGAGGCTTCTGACCCTAATTTCATTACAGAAACGGGTACAGCAGCAGGTATTGACTTATCGGTACGTCACACTACAGACCGTTTTTACGGATATTTAGGATACTCATTAGGTAAGGTTGACCGCTTTGACGGTAATCAAACTTATCCAACTAACTTTGACCGTCGT
This sequence comes from uncultured Saprospiraceae bacterium, assembly GCA_937923465.1. Taxonomy (GTDB): domain Bacteria; phylum Bacteroidota; class Bacteroidia; order Chitinophagales; family Saprospiraceae; genus JAHDCG01. The sequence continues at coordinate 11,741 of CALDUB010000113.1, read as the reverse complement.
CATAATGTCAACTTCTTGGCTTCTTATGTGCTGGGTGAAAAGAGAAATTGGGAATTGGGTGCGCGTTATAACTACGGTTCAGGTTTTCCATTTACTAGAACACAAGGTTTCTTCTCTCTTTACCGCTTTGAAGAAGGTTTGAGTACTGAACTTGAAACGGAGAATGCAGAATTAGGCGTAGAGTACGAACAAGAGTTAAATCAAGGTCGTTTGCCTGATTATTTACGTGTAGATTTCTCTGTAAAACACACTATCGAATTTTCAAAAAATACATCTTTAGAAATCACAGCAGCAGTAACGAATGCATTGAATCGTGAGAATATTTTCTACTTCAATCGTATCACTTACCAACGTGTGAACCAATTGCCAACTCTTCCGAGTTTGGCGATGACTTTTAGATTTTAAAATTAGTTATTTACTGGTTATTAGCTGTTAGAAATTAACCAACAGTTAATAACCAGTAATTGATAACCTACTACACACAATACTACTTTAATGCGTATAATCGGAGGAAAATTCAAAGGACATCGTTTTAGTCCACCTGCTAATAATTGGCCGACAAGACCAACGACGGACTTTGCCAAGGAAGGTCTTTTTAATATTTTGAATAATAGTCTGGACTTTTCGGAAGAGAAGATGCTAGACCTTTTTGGAGGTACTGGTAATCACTGCTATGAGTTTATCTCGAGAGGTTGTACAGATGCCACCTATGTCGACCAACACGGTCCTGCTGTCAAATTTGTTAATAAAATTGCAGCCAAACTAAAGATTGAAGATAATATCAGAATCGTAAAAAGTGATGTTTTCAAATTTGTAGCGCGTACTCCTGAAAAGTATGATTATATTTTTGCTGGACCGCCCTACCCTTTGCCGACTCTAGATACTATTCCTGACCATATTTTTAAGCATGATATTTTGCGTCCAGGTGGTTGGCTGGTTATGGAGCATAATCCTAATCACAATTTTGAAGACCACCCTCGTTTCTTTCAGGCGCGGAATTATGGAACGACGATATTTGCATTCTTTGCAAAACCGAAAGAAGGTGAAGAAGAGTTGGAGAGTTGAAGAGTTGAAGAGTTATTTACTTTTCAGGGAAGGCAGAGAATTATTCTCTGCCTTTTTTTATTTTTATACTTATTTTGCGAGTTCTTAAAAGAAATAAAATTGGGTTCCATATGAAATCGATTGGTAATATTTTATGATAACCACTAATCATCCACACACTTGTGCGTCAGTATCGAAATTTGAAAACTACCAGTTTTCAAATAGAGTTTGTGGATGATTTCGCTAAGAGTTACAGCAAAAAATCATCCACAAAGACAAAATTTTCTTCCGAAATTTTCCCAATGTGTGGATGAGTAGCTCTATAGTTTTGTCGCAAAGTCTATTTTCTTACCAACCAATATCATAAAGAACCTAAATTTGGCATTGCTGCCGCAACTCATCAAGAAATAAAAACAATTTCAAAATGGCATATAAGCAATTAAAACTGTGGTTTGATGAGGAATTAGCAGCGTCTTTAGCGGATAAAATACTTTCTATTGAGAGTACGTTTTCTAAGAAAGAATTTATTGGAAAGGTAAATGAAAATATAAATAAATTAGAACTCAAAGATAGGATTGAGACTTTTGCAGATGTATTGTTTGATTTGTTGCCAGGCAATTATGAAAAAAAAATCGATATCCTTTTGCAAATATTAGGACCTGAGAATGAGCAAGAAACAGGAATGTTTAAAGAATATTTTTGGATAATGCCGATTGCTAAAATGGTGGAAAAGTATGGTTTAGAAGATTTTGATATTTCCATACATGCTATTAAGGAAATTACGAAAAGGAATACGGGAGAATATACAATTCGTCCTTTTATCACAAGATACGAAACAAAGACTTTAGCTGTATTAATAAACTGGGCGCAAGCGGAAAACAAGCATTTACGCCGTCTAGCAAGTGAAGGCATTAGAATACGTCTACCTTGGGCTAAGAAGTTTCACCAGTTTTCAAGTGACCCCTCTCCTATTTTTGAGATTATAGAAATGCTGAAAGATGATGAGTCAAAATATGTGCAAAAGTCAGTTGCGAACTCGCTAAATGATGTTTTAAAAGAAAACTATTCCGCAGCAATTGAACTCATAAACAAGTGGGCAAAGAATCCGACAAAGCAACGTAAATGGATAATAAAACATGCGCTACGCAATCAAATAAAGGTAGGAAATCAAGAGGCAATTAGTATTATTAAATCATTTTAATTTCTTCATAAAATCTGCCTTATTCCGTTTACTTATCGGGACAGATTTCTCTCCAAACCAAATGGCGTCGTCTTCTACTCTATTGACTTTCAATAGGTTAACGATAAAAGAACGGTGTGTTTGTACAAAACTATCATCTGGTAACTGACTGGAAAAATCTTTCAAAGTCATCAAAGCCATCACCGACTCTGAACCTAAAGTGATACGAATATAATTTTGCATCGCCTCCACGTATTCGATATCAGAAATAACGACCTTGCGTAGAGTTGAGCCTTCTTTTAAGAATAAAAAATCTTCCTTTTTCTCTAAATTGCTTTCCCCAAAATATCTTATTGCTTTATTGACTGCTTGCAAAAAACGGTCGAAAGAAATAGGCTTTAAAAGATAATCAATCACATTAAAATCAAAGGATTCTATCGCATATTTGGAATAAGCCGTTGTAAAAATAACGCCGATGTCTTTATTGAAAATGCGGAGAAATTGAATGCCCGTTAATTGGGGCATTTGAATATCCAAAAAGAGTAAATCAACTTCATTTTTTTGCAAAAAGTCGTTGGCTTCTATTGCATTTTTGAATATCCCGCAGAGTTCTAAAGCGTCAATACGGCGCACATAATCGGCTATTGCGCGGCGCGCAATGGCTTCATCATCTATAACTACACAGCGAATTTTCATAGTTGGGTTTCATTATTTTTCGTTCTCCGCCAAATCGTATGAAAGTGACATGAAAAAAATAAGCAGTTATTTGATTTTATATTTTCATTTTTTTCCTGTCGCACGATTTGGCGGAGAATGGTTATTTTTTCTAACTGGTAATTTCAAATAAACTTGATACTCCCCTCCTTTCATTCCATACTCTAAATCATAGCTTTCACCATACAAAAGCTCTAATCGATTAACAGTATTTTCAATTCCAATACCTCCGTTTTCTTGCACTATTTCGACTCCTGCATCAATCGTATTTGACAATTTAAAATAAATAAAATCATCGTCATTACTCAATTCAAAATTCAAAACATTACGCTCTGGCTCACTATGACTGCTCAAAAATTTAAAACCATTTTCAACAAAGGCAGTAAATATTAAAGGTGCAACCCACACATTATCAACCTCTTGTGAAATATCTACATTAATAGTAGCATCCTCCTCTTTTCTAATTTTGTTAATTGAAATATAATTATTCAAGTATTTTATCTCCTGTTCTAATTCAATAAAATCATCATCGCATTCATACAACTGATAGCGTATCAAATCAGAAAATTTTAGGACGGTGTCTTTTGCTTTTTCGGGATTTTGGTCAATTAAATGATAGATACTATTCATCCCATTAAAAAGCGTGTGTGGGTCAATTTGAGCCTTCAAAAATTTTAATTCTGCTGCCAATTTCTCCTTTTCTAATTGCGCTTCCCTCCTCTCCTGCGCCCTTTTATCAATAGGCAATCGATAACCAAAAGCAAACAAATAATACAAGAGATTAATCACCGCATTAAAAAACCATGTTGTCCAAAAAACGAAACTAGGTGTGGCAGTATTATAAGTCTCCGTCCGCACTTCTTTTATCCACCAAATATCAATAAAATTTTCGGCGAAGGTCACAACAAGAAAGCCCATAAAAGCCAAAAAGTAAAATTTTTGTCGATTGTTGGAATTTAAATAACGGGGTATCAAATAAAAGCAAGTCCCATAGAATATCACCGCATTAAAAAATGCGCCATAGACAACTGGCCAAAAGAAATCATTTTTCTCTTTCACTATAAATCCCAAATCCAACTCAAAATACTTTAAGAAGAAAATGACGACCAAAAACCAATATAAAAGGTGCAGTAATATGACTATCGCTTTTTTCATAGACGCAAGTTAATTGAAATCTAGGATTTGAGAATAGCTCGAAGGATGAACGGGCACATATTATTGATAAGCGGGAAAAAAGTAATTTTTGGTCAGTTATTCATTTTCGTTTGTCAATCGCAGAGAATTAGGAGCTTTTTTGCTCGCATCTTTGTCTTGTCAAACGGAAACAATGACAATATTTTTTTAACTTTAAAACTCAAATCATGAAAAACATAATTCTTTTAATTGTATTCTTATCAGCTTCTTTCACATTATCAGCAGACATAAAACCTGCACACGAAATTCAAAAAGTCTTTCTTAAAGCATTGAATGACAAACACTTAGATGACGTATTTGACAGAGAAGAATGTGAAGAATTCTATCCATTCACTTTAGTCACTAATGAATTGATTGACAAAGAAACGGTGTCTCTTTTAGAGCAGAAATTTAGAGGAACTGCTAATTTCAAATCAGATGTCAAATCTTTGGCAAAAGAAGAGATATTAGAATTGGAATCAATAAGTATTGGCATAAACAAGTCAACTTTGAGCTTCGATTATGACGGAAAGAAATTAAAAATTCGCTTACAAAAAAAGGGAAATGACTGGGAAGTCTATAGTGTGAAAGTTAGTGGCAAAGGTATATTTGCGTTCTATTACGATGCTTAAAAAATTTCCACAAAACCATTTATCAGACAAAATCATCCTACCACATTCAAAAAAACAAATCATGAAAATCATTATCGCATTTACATTTTCCTTCTTGTCTATTTTAGCTTTAAACGCGCAAACGGCACAAGATTCTCTTAGTCAAAAATTAACAAAAATTGCAAATGAAACCGTCATCCCTGGCTTCGCTGTCGCAGTAGTTAGTCGAGACAAAATTCACTACAAAAAAAGTTTTGGTTACGCTAATATTGCAGGTCAAAAACCGTATCAGACTTCAACTATTCAAAATATTGGTTCTACTTCTAAGACCTTCATCGGAGTCGCTATTATGCACGCGATAGAACAAGGTTTATTTACCTTAGATACACCGATTAACGACATTCTATCTACAAAAATAATTCATCCTAAATATCCTGAAACGCCTATAACCATTAGACATTTGGCGGCTCACACCTCAGGAATTGAAGATACCAATAAGTTTTTCATCAAGGATTATGTGCCGATAAACCACACTAAAGCACAAAGAAAAAACATGACATTGGGACAGAAATTTATCTGGAAATTAATGTCAAAAAGTAAAATGATGAGCCTCTCCGGATTTCTCCTCGCCTATCTGACTCCAAACGGAGAATACTACTCAAAAAAGAACTTTAAATCGAAACCAGGAACAGTATATTCGTATACAAATGCAGGCGCAGGATTAGCCGCTTTGGTGTTGCAAGAAGCATCAGGCATGCCGTTTGAAGATTACACTCAAAAGTACATTTTTGAACCTACAAAAATGGCAAATACAGGCTGGTCATTTGATAAGGTTGATATGGAGAAACATGCAACACTCTATCACCCTAAAAAAGTGGCCGTACAGCCTCAATACACGCTTTGTACTTTTCCTGACGGTGGATTATTGACAAGTATAGATGACTTAGCTGTTTATACTCAAGAAGTGATGAAAATGGTAGCTGGCGAAAGCCCGATTATGACACAGGCGTCTGGACAGGAAATGATAACGGACAGATTACCAGCAAGTAAAGAGGAGAGAAAAACTGGCTATGGAGTATTTTGGGATGTTGCAGAAATCGCAGCGGGTCATGGTGGTAGCGACCCTGGGGCAAATTCACTCGTATATTTCTTTCCAGAAAAAAATATTGCCGTTCTTTTTATTATCAATATGAACTTGGATGACAGTAAAAAAACTAAGGGAATTTATAGAGAAATTTGGAGGGCTTTGAGGAATTATTCTAGGGGTGTGGCAGAATAGTCTATACAATTAAGTAAGTAAAGATTTGGACTTTATTCAAAAAAATCTCTACCAAGTAGGGGTATTTTCATTTTCAAACATCAATCAGACAACAACGTCTTTTTTACAAAACTTGAACAACAAATGAAAAATATCTCACTCGCGCTGTCTCTTATCTTTTTGATAATCAGCAACTTACCAGCACAGGAAAGTATTGTTTCTTACGAAAAATTGCTTTCCCCCGCAGAACTAAAAGAAGATTTAGCTTTATTAAAGTACAATCTCGAAACCGTACACGCAGGACTTTATCTCTACAATAGCAAAGAAATTATTGATGCCCAGTTTGCTAAAATAGAAAATGAACTCACCGAACCCATGAATCAATTAGCCTTCCGCAGAAAGCTATGTACACTCAATAAAATTATTGGGAATGGTCATACAGGCTTTAATGTATCGGACGACTACCATCATGCGACACAAAAAGACCTGCTGCGTTTTCCTTTCGATATTTATCGAGATAACAATGAAATCTATGTCACTAGAAATATGTCTGACAATAAAGACGTCGAAGCTGGTTGGAAAATCAGGAGCATAAATGATAGAAATGCCAACGAAATATTTCAAGAGTTAGCTGATGCACGAGGTCGAGACGGACAGAATGAAACAGGCCCTGAAGCCTATGTAAATACGCGATTTAGTATCGCTTATGCTTTTTATTATGGCACGCCTGATACCTACGAAATGGAATTTGTGGACAAGGCTGGCAAAATAAATCTAATAACTATCAAGGGTCTTTCATTAGATAAAATCAGAGCTAATCGCAAATTACGTTATGATTTAAACTTACAACCTTGGTATAGTCAAGGTTTACCAGGTTTGAGCTTAGAAATGAAAGGAAACAAGACAGCAGTATTAACAATCAGAACATTTAGCGCCTCACTTATCAAAAAAACAGGCGAGAAAACAGAGAAATTCTTTCAAGCCGCATTTGAAGAAATTGAAGCTTCAGGCATTGAACATCTTATTATTGATATGCGTGGAAATGGTGGCGGCGGTCCTGATGTGTCTAATGCTTTGTTCTCACATTTGTTAGACAAACCTTTCACATTTTATGATGCAGTCTACGCCGATGTCCGCAAAATTCCTAATCCAAAGATGTACACAGAAGGTGCAAAAATGATTAATCTATTAGGAGGAGTGCTACTTAAAGAAAATGACGAAGGTACTTTTGACCTGAAAACGGAAGGTCTAAAACCAGAGAAACCTGTATGGCCTGTTTATCAAAAGAAATTGTATGTTTTAACAGACGGAAAGAGTTTTTCGCAGACAGGAGAAGCTGCTGGCTTTTTCAAATCAGAGACTAATGCGCTTTTTATCGGCGAAGAATGTGGCGGTAGTCCTATCCAAAATACCAGCGGTGTTGGTTTGCCTTTGGAGTTACCAAATTCCAAAAATGTTGTGACTATACCATTGATTCTCTGGAAGATGAATGTCAATTTTGAAAATACAGGACGTGGCGTCATCCCTGACCACATTGTTAAACCTTCGATTGAAGATGTACTGTCTAAACGAGATGCCGTTATGGAGTTTACTATCAATTTGATAGAGAAAAATCAAGGAGTGAACTAATATTGAATATTGAATGATGAATTTTGAACGAAGACATTTTTTGTTTTCAGCCATTCAAAATTCATCATTCCTCAGTCAAAATTCAAACCTGAGCTACTCTACCCTTCGATTTCATCCAAAAGAAAATAATCATTGCAAAAGATAAGAAAGCTATCACAATCAAACTACGTCCTGAGGAATGAAGCGAACCCAATGCTGTTTTTGATTTCGAAACAAATTTATTGCCCTTTATCATCAAATCTGCACTGTGACTATTAGCGTTATTCAGCACAAATTGCTCTTTTGTAAATCCTTCTTTAAAGACAACTAATGCGCTTTGATTTCTCTTGATATCGCCAAAACTACTATTCTGAACGAAGATAGAATTAATCGTTTCGGGTGCATTTTTAATCTCAAAAAGCACATTTGTCTCATGTCCCAATTTGACATAAGGCTTTAGTAATTCCATAGAGTCTTGCCCGTTAAAACGCACCGTTAAATTCTTTTGTACATGCTCAATAACTAAATCTTGAAACTCCTTTGGCGAAGTATAAGTCTTATCAGGAAACTGAGCCGCAACTTCATATTCAAAAGCAGTCAAAGCTGCTCTTATCTGCAAAATCCATGTATTGTCCTCTTGCTCTATCAGCATTGTCGAAGATAAATCTGGCTGATGTGCTTTTAAATTCCCAATACTAACAAATAGAAATAAACTGAAAATCCACTTCATAATATGATATTTTTGTTTTGATAAAACGTTAGGAAAAAGCATGAGATTTCCTCATACTCTTCCCCAACAATTCTAATTACGTCTACTCTAAATTCTTCTTTTTAGACATTAAGATTGTCAATTAGTTAGCGTAAGCACCACCCAAACAATTAATGAAATTATTGTTTCCAGCAGCATCAACGTGATAGTGATAACCTCTTATGTCGTCATAGTGTCCGCGACATTCATCCAAGTCCGTTGGCTCTTCACCATTCGCATCTAAGCGTGCGTAAATAGCGTGTCCGTCCATAGCGTAGCCAATCATACCTGCGTGTCCGTCTGTCTGGTCAATTGTCGTACTAACTCCTGTTGCTGCGTGATAGTGGTAACCCGCCGCTAAGTTGATGTGTCCACCTGCATCATCAAAAGGGGCTAAAGTATATGCACCCAAAATTGCATCTGTCGGTGCTGCAGCATCAAAACGAACACCATTAAAAGCCAATCCTCTAACAGATGGTCCGTCGCCGCCCATGGGTCCCATCATTGCAAAGTCAACTGGAGTATCCAATCTTACTGGCGTTACTGGGATTAAGTAAGTCTGCGTCAAATCTGTCACATAAGAAGGTAAGCACTCCACACAAAAGTTTTGATACTCTTCTCCAACATTTGGATTAGCTGCGTTTCCACAATCTTCCTCCGTGTCTGTTGTATAAATATCACCATTTCCGTCGTACATCAACCAAGTATTATCACCGTAAAAAGTCGCCATATTTTCGATAAATGCACCGTCTACATCGTAAACTTCACCGCCTTCTAACCAAATACCACCAGCATCTGCACCGTCTGCAATATTATTTGGACACCAAGGTCCCATGTCGTGGTCTGTAGGTACACCATTCGTTACAATCTGGTAACAAATAGTAACAGTCCCGTCCGAAAGTGTACAATCAACGGTAGTAATTGTAAAATCTGTGCCGTCAGCCAAAAATAGAGCCTCGTCTACATCTATCACAGTTAAGGAACTACCACCCTCATCTGTATCTGTGTTGTCTGCGACATAACCTTCTGGTTGTTCACAAGCTTCTTGGCTGACATTTGGATTACCTAATCCATCGCCATCTGCATCTTCATACCATGTCGTTTCGGCACAAGATGTATCATCTGGGTCTGTATTATCTGCAACGTAACCTTCTGGTTGGTCACAAGCTTCTTGGCTACTATCTGGATTACCTAATCCGTCGCCATCTGCATCTTCATACCAAGTTGTTTCGGTACAAGGTGTATCTGTATCGTCATCTTTACAAGAAGAGAATATAGATATTACTGAAAAAAGCATTATTGCTATTAAAAAAGTATTCTTCATCGTTTGATTATGTTTTAGACTATTATCTAATTAGAATTAAATTAAAACCAATTGCTAATGTGCACTAAGCTGTTTGGATTATTAAGACAGACTAAATCAAAAAAGACCTACTTCTACTTTTAATAAAATGTGATTTTTGAAAGAAAATTAAAGTTAAACTTGCTCTTTTGAGTTCTAATTTCTGATTCAATATTAGCCATATTCATCTTGATGTTTCTTAAAATAGTTTTCCTGCAATATTTATCTCACAATCTAACTACCTGTATTACAATAACTTATAATACTAAAACTAATAAATTAGTCAATAAACTAACTAATTAGTTGTAAAACTAATTGATTAGTTATAACTTTGTGTCATCAATTAAAACACTGAAGAATATTTAATTATGCAAAAATTAGCAAAAAGAGAAGAACAAATAATGCAAGTCCTCTGGGATTTAGAAAAAGCATTTGTGAAAGAAATAGTAGCTGCTTTGCCAGACCCAAAACCGCATCAAAATTCGGTAGCAACTATGGTTCGCATTCTTCAAGACAAGGGGTTTGTCAGTCATACTGCCTTTGGAAGAACGCATCAATTTTATCCAATAATCACCCGTGAAGCTTATCAGGAAACTGCGGTAGAAGATGTGCTGGGAAAGTATTTCGACAGCTCTTATTCGAAAATGGTTACCTATTTCGCGGAGAAAGAAAACATCAGTAAGGGAGAGTTGGAGGATATTTTAAAACTGATAAAGGGGAAAGAATAGTTTTACATGAGTTTAGATAGAGTCATATTTATCACCTGATTAAAACAAAAAAATGAAAACATTACAAACAAAGTTCATTCAGATTTTCAGCCTTCTTTTAGTATTTTCAATCTGTATTTTTAGTTCACTAGATGCACAAGAAAGTCCTACAATTAAAGAAGTCGATATTTATGTAAATACAATTTTAGAACGTAACGGAATTCCAGGAGCAGCGGTTGCTGTCTTGCAAAAAAGTAAAATTATCCACGAAAACTATTACGGACAAGCCAGTATTGAATTTGATGTCCCAGTTACTGAAAAGTCTATTTTTCGTGTCTATTCTTTGACGAAAGTCATGGTGTCAAACTGCATTTTTAAATTGATAGAAGACCGAGAACTGAGTCTAGATGACAAGGCTGCAAAATACTTGACGGACTTGCCAAAAGATTGGAAACCTGTTAAAATCAAACATCTTTTATCGCATTCATCAGGATTGCCCGAGTTTGATGTAGATGCTAATCTGACAGATGCAGAAGCAAATACGACGGTGTATTCATTCCCGATTCAATTTGAAGCAGGCGACCATTTTGACTACAATCAAACGAATTATTGGCTCTTGACTCGCATCATCGAAACAGTTACGGATAAAAGCATGGAGGAATATTTATTCCAACATCAATTTCCCAATAAAAATAAAGAAGTTCTTTTCTCTTCTAACTCTCTTGAAATCATCCCAAATCGCGTTACTCGCTATAGCACATGGAACGAAAGAGGTGATTTTCAAGCTGATTATCCCTATCACTCTACCCGTGCGCATGCAGGAAATGGTTTAAATATTTCATTGCGAGAATTTATCAAATGGAGCGATAGATTTGACAATAATGATTACCTAAAGGAAGAAACGAGAAACACAATGTGGTCTCCTTTTCCTTTCACTGGCGAAGGAAAAACAGTACACGGTCATGGCTGGGGAATTTACCCAATTGCAAATCAAAATTCATACGGTTTTACGGGTGGCGGGGCTACAGGAATGCGCAAATTTAAAGACGGAGACTTGACGATTATTTGGTTGACCAACGGCGCTCAATTTGGCTACAGTATAGACCGCACGATTAATTATATCGCAGGTATTGTTGATGAAGATTTTAGAGTAGAAACGAGTTTGGCGAATGAGTATTTAGTTTCTGAAATGCTGGAAAAGTCATTTGCTTCTTCTGATTTTAAAGAGTCATTAACAGAATATGAAAAGGCGAAAGCCAAATATCCAAAAGCGGAATTTGAAGGCATTTTAAACTCAATTGGCTATGTTTTAATGGCTAAAGGCGAAAAGAAACGCGCCTTAGAAGTCTTCAAATT
>CALDUB010000112.1 GCA_937923465.1 uncultured Saprospiraceae bacterium | reverse complement strand
AACAGCCACTACCAATGGCTACATGGTAGAAATCATGGCACAAAACGACCAATCACCTTTCCTTTACAGCATTAATGGGGCTGAATTTACAAGCGAAAATACTTTTAGTGGTACGCCACAATCTGAGTATGCTATCATTGTACAAAATGCAGTTGGTTGTACTTTTGAATTGAGTGCCTCTATAGATATTTTGTCCCCTGTTATTTCGGAAGTGGCAACGAATGATATTTTCTGCTATAATGGTGACAATGGAGAAATTACGGTGACAGCAAACCTTGGTGTTGCGCCTTATGAATATAAATTTGAAAGCCTTGATTTTCAAAACGAAAATACCTTCTCTGACTTAGAAGCAGGAACTTATACGGTGCAAATTAGAGACTCGGGCGGCTTCATTTCAGAAGTACAAACAGTGCAATTATTTGAGCCAACTCAACTTCAATTATCCGCGTCTAGTCAAGACGGGAATTTACTCGCCAATGCAAATGGTGGTACGGGAATATTAGAATACAGTTTAAACGGTGGAGATTTCCAAGTTTCGCCGATTTTCCCTGATGTGGAGAATGGCATTTATGAATTATTGGTACGAGATGAGTTTGATTGTCAACGCATGATTACTTACATTCACACGACTAATTCACTATCTGTCAGCACTCAAAGTCAGATTATTAATCCTTGTGATTTAGAAGCTCCGATAGAAATATTTGTTTGTGCGGAAGGTGGTATCACACCTTATGAAGTCAGTAGTATTCCTGCGGCATTATCCATTACAGAAACGGAAACGGAGGACTGTGAAGTTGCTTATATTTTAGAATATGCGACAGGTAGTACAGGTAGTATTGAGGTTATGACTTCTGACGTTTTAGGAACTCAGTTTACTAATATTATCAACTTGCAGGTTTCAGATACATTGGCGATTAATTACTCTTTGAATGAAGATAATTTGACGGTAACTGCTATCTCAGGAATGCCGCCATTTCAATATAGTATTGACGGAGAAAATTATCAAGAAAGTGGTTATTTTCCTGACTTAGAAAATGGAGATTATTCTATTAATGCCATTGATGCAAATGGCTGTACAACGGAAGTGAGTTTCTTGCTAGACTATATCAGTTCATTAAATGACATTTCTGAAAAGAGTATCTTTTCTTTATATCCAAATCCTGCGAAAGAACTCGTTTATTTAGATTTTGGAATGGTACAGAATGAACTTTTAAATGTTACTGTTTTTGACGCAGCAGGTCGTTTGGTTCTTGAAAATTCTTTTATCGGCGAAAGTCGTTTTACGATTGACTTGGAAAATTTCGCTGTTGGATTTTATGAAGTGCGGGTTAGTTCTGAGTCGTTTTTAGGCTTTGAGAAGTTGGTGGTGGTGAGATAGATTTTTACCGCATAGATACGGAGGCGCAGAGTATTTTAACTCTGCGCCTTCGTTTTTTTAACACACTTTTCTTACAACTGAAAAGTATAAGTATACTTCAAAATAAACACCCGCCCCTGACTAAACAACAAAGTCGGCATTTCTCTCTCTCGATTACTATTCAGCAAGTCATTGTAGACAATAAAAAGGTCATTCCCTTCCTTTGGATTGAAGCGTAGACGAACATTACTGACCAAGATTTCATCCAAATTATTGTATTGAATAAAACCCGCTAAGGAAAGTTTGGTATTGAATAAATACTCCAAACGCACACGCGCTAATTGGGAAGTCAAAGATTGATTTCTCTCTTCAAAATCAATCTTATTCAATCCATAATAAGCACTGACATTGAAATTTGAGTTAACCGTCCAAGACGGAGACAGCCCTGCCGAAAATAATGTTCCACCATAGAAAGTCCCACCGCTAAACTCTAAACCAGCCCGCAATAATTCCGTTCCTGGCGTTTCCACATATCCGTTAAAAGATATAAATTCATAAGTCCCTTCAGGTACGACGACCTCTTTCCCCAGGTCAAATTCTTCCGTGATGACATCTTGTGTGTATTCGACCCACGAGCTTAAATACTGTGCATTTTTAGTTTCTACATTAAAACCAGCCAGTGCTTTCCACGTTTGTAAATCGCCTGTTTCATTGTCTGTCACTCTAAAACTAAATAGCTGTGCTTGTGTCCTTAAAATTTTAGATTCTTCGTCCATTGCCCAGCCATAAAAAAGCTGACTTTCTACTCTCGTATAGTTTTCGCGCAACTCAAAACCCATAGCTGGCGCGTAATCTTTCCCCGCACGCGAGTAATTGAGATTATAAGAAAAACCGCTGTATTGTCTCTTGTTCCAATTGACAAAAATCCGTGTGGGGTCAAGCGAAAGAGGATTGTTTTCATTGCCATCGGCATAAGTTTGCGCGACTCTAACTGTCAAAAAATCTTGTCCGACGACCCTAAAGATACCGTCTACACCTACGCCAGTATTATAATCCCCTTTAAAATCAGTCCGATTGGCAAGCATTCCTCCGACATAAGAATTCTTATTTATCACCTGTCGACGCATGCGAACTAGTCCAAAGTTCTCGGAATTTGCATCTCCCGACTTTGCCGTTTGCATATTGATAAATCCGATATCAGATTTGCCGACACGTCCTGTCAATCTTGCGCCACCATATATTCGTGTCGGGTCTCCTTCATCATTAATGCCAATCCGTCGACTATAAAAAAGACGGTTAAATCCTTCAAATTTAAAATCAAAAACACTGGCTTTTTCTTGAAAAAAGAGACGCTTTTCGGGAAAAAAGAGATTAAAACGGGTGAGATTAACTTGTTGGTCATCGGCTTCTACTTGGGCGAAATCGGTGTTGGCTGTCAGGTCTAAAGTCAGGTTGGAAGTCAAGCTATATTTTAAATCTAAACCAGCTTCATAAGTCGGGTCTATGCTTGTTTCATAAGCAGTCTCTGCTGTATTCAAACCCACATTTTGTTGCAGACCTAATAAGGCATATGGCGCAATGTAAAGTGGTTTCTGACTATAAATTCCTTCAAAACTAAATTCGTGTGCTTGCGAAGGTTTCCACATGCTATTACCGCCCCATTCTTGTGAAATAGCAGGAAACATAACCAGCTCAGATTTTGCCGAAATAAAACGCCATGTCGTAAATCCCATTGTTACTTTTCCGTTCACATCTTGAAAGCGCAGACTAGACCAAGGAATTCGAGTTTCCACATGCCATACTGAGTCCGAAACCCAAGTTTTTACATCCCAAAAGGTATTCCAGTCCAAGCTAAAAGGTGTATCGTCATTGGCGTCATTAAAAATCGCCGCATCCCAACGAAAACCCGCGGCCGAGGTAAAAAATGCTAAAGAGTTCTCCTTGTCGTTGTATGTGTCCAAGACCATTCCGAAGTAATCTGTACCGCCACCAAGCGCATCACGCTTGTAAGTATTTGCACGGATATATTCGGGTTTTGATACAAAGTTTTTACCGCCCAGATAAATGTAATTATCATCATAAGCCATCCGAATTTCAGTCCGTTCTGTCGGTGTATTACCATAGTTGGGCTGACTTTG
This sequence comes from uncultured Saprospiraceae bacterium, assembly GCA_937923465.1. GTDB lineage: Bacteria > Bacteroidota > Bacteroidia > Chitinophagales > Saprospiraceae > JAHDCG01. The sequence continues at coordinate 4,551 of CALDUB010000112.1, read as the reverse complement.
AATAAGCGGTAAAACAGGAACATCTTGCCACATGGCTTCGTCTAATTTTCCGTCAAAAACAAGTTCTTGAGGAAAGCGATGAGCAGATGTAGATTGAGAGAAAAGTTGGAGTAAAAAAGAGAGAAGAAAAAGTAATGTAAACGCTTTTTTCATTCGATTTTGTTTTGTTTATAATTGATAGCAAGAGAATGAATTTGACTTAAAAAAAGTTTCCCAGATGTCAATTCATTTCTTAATGAGTAAATTTCGGTGATAAAAGGTGTAAAAACATAAATTTCCAAAAACAAAATTGTGCAATGCGAGTTTAAAAACCGTCCTTTACGACTAAGAACATTTTGCTGACTGACGACATAATTCAAGTTATCCGTTATGTTAAAACTTGTATTAAGCTAACTGTAAAATATTTGTCCTTTTAAAATAGTTATTTAGTATAAATTCGTCCAACCAAACACACAATCGACTACACCCGTACATCTTAAGGAACGCGTCAAAAATAAATTGCCATTCTTGAGAAAGAAATTTTGTTTCTCAAGAATGTAAATCTATTTCTGTTGCGTTCCTAATTTTTTAGACTCTATAAAAACAAAAAAGAATTATGCCCTCATCTACCTCTACACAAACTAAGAAAGCGTCACACAAACAGTACTTTTATCTTCTTTTTCTCTTTTTGTTCACAGCATTTTCTGCCTTTGGACAAGGAGATTTATGTAGTCAGCCCGAAGAGTTTTGTCCTTCTTCCAATGGAGATGATGTCACTTTTCCGGCAGGAGTAAATAACGGTAATGCCGAACCTGGAAATAACTATGGTTGTCTCGGTTCTACTCAAAATCCTGCTTGGTACTACATTCAGATAGGTCAACCAGGTAGTATTGTGATTAATTTGACAAATAGCAATAACGAAGATATTGACTTTGCATTATGGGGACCTTTTTCGGACTTGAATGTTGCCAATGCAACTTGTGGCTCTTTACCTTCACCTACAGACTGTAGTTATGATATACTTGCCAGTGAGATTGTAGAAATTCCAGATTCGGAGCCAGGTCAAATTTATATTCTTCTCATTACTAATTTTTCTAACCAACCAACAGATATATTTGGAGAGGCACAAGGAGATGGTGTTCCTGCTTGTTGTACCACACCAATTAATACGGGTTTGACTTGTCCTGAGCCTGCTAGCTTTAGTTGCGGTTGTTGGACGAGTGGATTTGTTGGGATATTGCCGACTGCTAATCCTGCGCCTGCGCCTCCTGGATTTTGTGGTACAACAGAAAACCAAGTATGGGTCGATGTTGAGTCTTGTTGGTGTGCAGTTTCGATAGAAGTGTCTGCAGAGGATTGTCCCAATGCACAAGGAATTGAGGCACAATTATTCTCAGATTGCGACCCTTTCACTCCTATATCGGACTGTATAACAGTTGCAGACGGAACGACTGAATTCCTGACAGGATTAGACGGAACAAATCAGATTAATTGTGAAATTGGTGGTACTTATACATTATTGCTAGACGGAATAAACGGTGATGTTTGTAGCTATACAGTTACGGCTACCGAAATTCCTATCACTCCTCCAGTTTTCTCTCAAGATACTATTATTGGACCTTCAACGGTTTGTTTTGGCGATACTATTTCTTACCAGTTTCCTGAAATTGATTATGCAACTTTCTGTGATGCGACTTTTACTGCTACGGATGCAGAGGTGATTAATGTGACGCATGAGGGCTTTCAGGTTATATTTGGGGAGACAAGTGGAACGCTTTGTATTCAAGCATCTAACTGTGCGGGCACAACAGAAATCTGTATGTTTATCACGGTAGAAGAATGTTGTTTTTCTGACCCAGGTAGTTTATTTGCAAATGACTTTGTTCTTTGTGAAGGAGCGACGGCTCAGGTTGTTCATACGGGCGATGAGATAGTCGTAGAGGGCGATACATCCTTTTATGTACTGCATGACGGTGTTGGTTTTCCTATTGGAAATATCATAGAGGAAAACACTTCTGGTCTATTTTCTTTCCAAGCTCCGATGCAGTTTCTTCAAACTTATTTTATAGATTTTGTGACGGGTCGTATTGGTGCCGACGGAGAAATGAACTACGACCATACTTGTTTGGATTTTGCAGAAAATCAAAATACAGTGACTTATTTTGCGACATCTCCACAGTTAGAAATTGGAGAAGTGTCTAATGTCTGTGATGATTTAGCGGCTTTTTATACGATTGAGTTTGAGATTTCAAATGGCATTCAGCCGTATGTCGTCAATGGCGAAGTATTGGACGGCAACTTTTATGTTTCTCCTCCGATTCCAGCAGGAGACACTTATTCTTTTGAAGTGACAAATGTCAATTTCTGCCTTGACCCAGTTACAGTCAGTGGACAAGAAGAATGTCCTTGTGAGACTTTTGCTGGCGCAATTGAAGATGAATTTGAAGAATTATGTGGAGATGATATGGTGCAAGTTATCCCAACTGAAGCGGCTGTTTTAGATAATAATGATGTCTTAGTTTACATCATGAGAAATGCCGCTGGCGATATTATTTTGGAAAATACAACGGGTAATTTCTCTTTCCAAAATGGCGTAAATTATAACGAACAATATAGCATATGTATCTATGCAGGAAACGATGACGGAACAGGTAGTCCGATTACAAACTACGCTTGTTTCTCTTCTTCTAACTGCAAGGACATCGTCTTTTATGAAGATATCAGCATCAGTTTGCCAGACAGTGTCGAGATTACTTGTGCGAGACCAATGCCTTCTATCAATAGTTTGATAACGGGCGGTAGTGGCAGCTATACAACGGTTTGGACGAGAGATGGTGCTGTGATTTCAGAAGAGGAAGATATTACGGTATCGGAAGCAGGCATTTATACTTTGACAGTTTTAGATATGCAGACAGATTGTGAAACATCAGAGAGTACTATGGTCGTAGTTGCGCCAGTCATCACAGGTGTTGATATTGAAATAATTGACCCGACTTGTTTTGAAGACAATGACGGTTCTATTTTAATCGGTGAAATAGAAGGTGGTGTAGCACCATTTACTTACAAGTTAGACGACGGATTTTTTACAGGAAATACGGAATTAATTGCCTTACCTGCCAGCGATTATGAATTGACTGTTAAGGATGAAAATGGGTGTGAATTTAAAGTAGAAGCTATCCTTAATCAGCCAGTCGAAGTGTTGGTGGAATTGGGAGATGATATCGAAGTTCAATTGGGCGACGAAACAAATATCAGTGTAGAAACAACTGTCGACGAAGGTCGTGTCACTTGGACGATTAATGAAATAGTGCAAATAGATACTCTTTTTGAAATCGACTCTGTTTTCTTACAGTCTGTTTTGGTACAAGCTATGGTTGCCGATACTAATGGTTGTTTTGCAGAAGACATGGTTCGCATCAATGTCGAGCAAAAAGACCCTGTATTTGTTCCTAATGCCTTTTCTCCAAATGGCGACGGACAGAATGAAATGCTAACTGTCTTTGGGGATATTAGTGTCGTCAGTGTGAATTACATGCACGTCTATGACCGCTGGGGAAGTTTGCTTTATACTTCTGACGGTGTATTTTTGCCGAATGATACTTCTGTCGGTTGGGACGGTACACACAGAGGACAACCAGTTAATTCTGATGTCTATATTTATAGTTTAGAGGTAACTTATATTGACGGAACCTCTGAGGTGATTACAGGAGACGCGCTTTTGTTACGATAGAAATTTGCGTTCTTGTTTTTGTTAAAAGAGCCAAGTACTTTGATGTGCTTGGCTCTTTTTTGTAAAAAATAAAATGTAGAGGGAACTATTCCTCTCTTCCCTTCGTTATGAACTCGGAAAAAATATTTTATTATGAAAACCTTCATTATATTCTCACCATACAAACAGGTATTATACCCGTTGCTCTTAATTTCTGCACCGCAGAAGTAAGACAGGGCGGATTATATCTATAAGTATCTGGACACAATCATTGCAACATTTAAACAGGACTATTTTAATTGTCACAATAATTATCTCCAAATACTTGCCTCGTAGATTTCCTTATTTTTTTCCGTACTTCTGCTAAAACAAACTTTGATTATTGCTGTGTAACTGAAATAGTGCAAAGGTAAATTCTTGGGTACTAATCATCCACACATAAATTCGAAAAACCTTTAGGTTTTGTAGAAGCTTTGTGGATGATTTCTACCGTAAATTACTAAGCAAATCATCCACAAACTCTATTTGAAAGCTGTTGGCTTTAAAATTTCGATGTGTGGATGATTACTGGTTGACTGCAATAATCCAGTTTTGAAACCAACTGACACTACCCTGTCGGTCGGTATTAAACCTGTTTGGGATTGAACCAAGCAAGGGTGTATATTGGATTTTTGGGTGGGTAAAATTCGTTTTATAAGCCCCCGACCCCAATCTAGAAGAATATATCATGACACGCAACAAATTGCGCCAATTACGCAACATCGGAATCGCAGCACACATCGATGCTGGAAAAACAACATTAACAGAACGCATACTTTATTTCACAGGCAAAATCCACAAGATTGGAGAAACCCACGACGGTC
>CALDUB010000111.1 GCA_937923465.1 uncultured Saprospiraceae bacterium | reverse complement strand
ATAATAACACGCTGAGAAGTCAATGTCTTGGGGTCAAAACCACCTAGAACATGAAAACGCAAAAATCCATCATCGTCAATATGTGTCACAATGAAACTAATCTCATCCATGTGGGCAGCTATCATTGCTCGCTTGGCGCGTTTTCCTTTTTTTACTGCGATAACATTGCCCATTGGGTCAACACTCAATTCGTCAACGAAAGGAGAAACGAGGTCAATGACCAATTCACGGATAGGTTGTTCAAAACCGGGTGCACCGGGAACTTTACATATTTGCGCTAATAGTTCTGTATTAATCATACTTTGCTTTGAATGTCAGGATGGAGTGATAGTAGATTGATTCTTTGATAAGCTTCTTTGTCTCGCAAAGGGGAGTATCTAAGAATGAAAATTAAGTGATGTTGTCCTCAAGGCAGTACATTTCCTTTAACTGAAAATGAAAAAGGGCGCAAAATTAAACAATTTTGCGCCCTTTTCGGGTAAAACAGAGCAGTTTTATTCAAAACTACCCGTAAATCAGGTTTCTAACCTGATAAAACAGTAGATAATTATCAGGTTGGAAACCTGACCTACGGCTATTTATCAAAGTGAGCAATTAACTTCTCAGCTAATTCCAAACCGATATTACGCTGCGCCTCTACAGTCGCTGCACCAATATGCGGCGTCAACGAAATCTGTGGATGTTCCAAAAGGTCTTTACGAGGAGTTGGTTCGTTGACAAAAACGTCTAAACCTGCACCACGTACTTTTCCGCTTTCCAAAGCAGCTAAAAGAGCATCTTCGTCAATTGTGCCACCGCGAGCTGCGTTGATAACGATAACGCCGTCTTTCATTTTAGCGAACTCTTCTGCTCCGATTAAAGCTTTTTTGCCACCTGGTACGTGCAAAGAAATAACGTCTGCATTAGCCAACATTTTATCCATTGCGTAAGTCTTTAATTTTACTGAAAGACTCACATCATCGCTATCGTAGATGTTCAATTTTAAGTCCAACTCATTGATAACCAAATCAACAGGCATAACTTTCATTCCCAAACCCAAAGCGATACGAGCAGTTTCTTGACCGATACGACCGAAACCGATGATACCGATAGTTTTACCACGCAATTGCATTCCTTTTGCAAAAGATTTTTTCAAACCTTTAAATTCAGAATCTCCTTTGCTTGGCATTGCACGGTTAGAAGTATGTACGAAACGTGCTAAAGAAAAAGCATGAGCAAATACTAATTCTGCAACCGCTTGAGAAGATGCAGCAGGTGTATTGTAAACTTCGATACCTTTCGATTTTGCGTGCGCTACATCGATATTATCCAAACCAACACCGCCACGGCAGATTGCTTTCAAATTAGGACATTTATCAATTAAGTCCGCGCGTACTTTCGTTGCGCTACGCACACAAATTACATCAAAAGCAGGAAGTTGTGCTTCCAAATCTGCTTGTTCGATTTTCTCTGTTTGTACTTCAAAGCCTGCGTCTTCAAGTAATAATTTACCGTCAGGATGAATACCGTCGTTTATGAGAATTTTTATCATTGTAGAATGAATTTTCTGAATTTTAAAATCAAGCCGCAAAGAACGGCATTTTTAGTAAGTAATGCTACTTTATTTTAGTGAAATAAATGTGAAGTTTCCCGACGCCCAAAAATTAGGTGTTAGGAGAGAGGCATCAGGTGTCAGGCTGTTTATGACTTACTAGCCTGACCCCTAATCCTTTTTTTGACTCCTGAAAAAACATTACATTGCGCTAAAAAAGAATATGGATAACAAAGAATTAGAAAAACTGTTTTACGAAAGTTGTCGAGTCGTTACGAAGGCAGGTAAATTTTTGATGGAAGAATTTGGAAAAGTGAGTGCTGCGCAGATTGAGACAAAGAGCCTGAATAGTTTGGTGAGTTATGCGGATAAAAAGGCAGAAGGGATTTTGACTGAAGGTTTGTTGAAGTGTTTGCCTGGTTCTACTTTTTTGACGGAGGAAAAGACTGTCTCGCAAGAACGTGGCGAATTTCAATGGATAATTGACCCTTTGGATGGAACAACTAATTTTTTACACCAAATACCTATTTATGCAGTCAGTGTAGGATTGAGACAAGGAGATGAAATGATTTTGGGCATTGTCTACGAGCCAAATCGAAATGAATGCTTTTATGCATGGAAGGGAAGTGGCGCATTTTTAAATGGCAAAAGAATAAGTGTAAAGAAGAACGATAAATTAGCAGATAGTTTGTTGGCAACGGGTTTTCCGTATTACGAATTTGAAAAGACACCGCAATATTTAGAAGCACTAAAAGAATTGATGCAAAGTACACGCGGACTACGAAGAATGGGAGCTGCCGCAGTTGATTTGGCTTATACTGCCGCAGGTCGATTTGATGCATTTTATGAATACAATTTAGAGATTTGGGATGTTGCTGCGGGATATTTTATTGTTCAAGAGGCAGGCGGAGTCGTTTGTGATTTTAGTGGAGGCACCCAATATGAAGATGGAAGTCAGATTATTGCAGGTTCTCCAAAAATCACCAAAGAAGTGCTTGAAATACTGAAAAAATCATTTAGGTAGTCACGATTTTTTCTTAAAGAGTTTTTTTCGACAAATTGATTTTACTACCTTTCGAGTTGTTACGACAAAGACAATTTCAGCATTCAGGACCTTTTCAATACAACCTGTCTTTGTTTCATCCGTTTGCACACCTATATGGTTCTTTATAATCTTTCCCATTTTATAGAGAAAATCTATTACAGGATTTTAAAGAACGATTAATACAATCATCATCATAATGGAAAATCAATCTCTTTGGTACCTCGAAAACATTGATGTAACTGGTATATTTTGCCCAACTAAAATAGGGGATAATGAAAATCATGTGGCCAATAACTACAAGAAAGGAGAATATATTTACTTACCAGAGGAAGATAGTAACAAAATATACTTCGTCTTTGAAGGGCGTGTAAAGATTGGTACTTTCAACGAAAGTGGTAAAGAAATCACTAAAGCTATTCTTGGGAAAGGAGAGGTTTTTGGCGAGCTGGCAGCTGTCGGAGAACAAAAAAGACGCGATTTTGCTTTGACGATGGAAAAAACTACGGTATGTGTCTTACCTGCGACGGATATCAAATCTATGATAAAAGAGAATAAGGGTTTTAGTGCTTTTTTGATGAATGTCATGGGACGAAAAATGCTAGAAACAGAGCAACGTTTAGAGTCTTTGGTCTTTAAAGATAGCCGTTCGCGTATTGTTGAGTTTTTGCACAATTTGGCAATCAAAAAAGGGCAGCGCGTAGGCTTTGAAATGGTCGTCCGTAATTTTATTACACACCAGGAGATTGCCAATATGACCGCAACTTCTCGCCAGACAGTAACGACAATATTGAATGAACTAAGAAATGCTAATATTTTAACTTTTGACCGTCGTCGATTATTAATTCGAGATATGGATAAGTTGAAATCTGAGATTTAGATATAACGGAACTCCAATAATCGACAAACAAGAAAATCAAACAAACGAAAAAATCATGCATATAGCCATTATCGGCAACGGCATCAGCGGTATTACAGCTGCCCGTTGGCTACGCAAACTAAGCGACCACAAAATCACAGTTATTTCTGGAGAAGGCGAAGAATTTTTTTCGCGTACAGCACTCATGTATATTTATATGGGGCACATGCGTCTGGAAGACACGCAGCCTTATGAAAAATGGTTTTGGAAAAAAAATAGAATTGATATTAAAAAAGGCTGGGTGGAGACCGTAGATTTTAAGGGTAAAAACTTAGAATTTCATGACGGAGAGAAGATGCCTTATGACAAACTTATCATCGCTTGTGGTTCTAAGCCTAATAAATTTGGCTGGCCAGGTCAAGACTTAGACGGCGTACATGGTATGTATACTTTGCAAGATTTGGAAGCCATGGAACGTCATAGTACTGGTCTTGAACAAGCAGTCATCGTTGGTGGAGGTTTGATTGGTATTGAAATGGCGGAGATGTTTCATTCACGTCATATTCCTGTGAAGTTTTTGGTACGGGAGAGTAAATATTGGAATGCTGTTTTGCCAGATGAAGAGTCTGATATGGTGACGCGTCACATTAGAGAGAATGGAATTGACCTGCGTTTGGAAACAGAACTAAAGGAGATATGGGGAGAAAAAGTAAGTGGTAAAGCCCAAATGATTATTACGAATAAAGGCGAGAAAATCAAATGTGGTTTTGTTGGTTTGACGGCAGGAGTGAGTCCAAATACTGAATTTTTAAATCATACTGATTTGGAAATGAGTAGAGGAATCATGGTGAATGAATATCTGGAAACGAATATTCCTGATGTATATGCGATTGGAGATTGTGCGAAGCAAAGAAATCCAAAACCAGGTCGCAGACCTTTAGAGGCAGTTTGGTATACAGGTAAAATGCAAGGGGAAACTGTTGCTTATAATATCTGTGGTAAGAAAGTAGGATATGACCCAGGTATCTGGTTTAATTCTGCGAAGTTCTTTGAAATAGAATATCAAGTTTACGGTGATTTACAGGCTAAATTGCCAGAAACGCAATCGACGATTTACTGGGAACACGCTGACGGAAGAAAATCTGTTCGGATTAATTACCATACAGAAAGCGGTAGAATTGCAGGTTTTAATTTAATGGGTGTTCGTTACAGACATGAAGTTTGTGAAAAATGGATTGCAGAGAATACGCATGTTGAAGAAGTATTGCAAAATTTAGGTTTGGCTAATTTCGACCCCGAGTTTTACAAAGAGTACGAACAAGAAGTGATTGATGTATATAACAAACAATCAGGTAAGAACCTACAATTAAAACAGCGTCGCGGATTGAGTGCAGTATTACGTTTTTTACGTAAGAAAACGGCTCTTTAAATTAAACCTGAGAAACAACATTCTTTGAAAATCACATTTGACGTTATTTTCAGAGAAATATAAACAAGTAAGATGAATATTATTCAAAAAATAGGATTAGGAATATTTATAATAGGGCTGGCGATTTTTACTTTAGTTCCAGGCATGGAGAGCTATGATTTATCAGCTGACAGCATTACACTTCCTAACGAATATCACCAAGCAGCCTTTCAGAAAGCTGCGGAGTCTACAGGACTCTTTTCTCAACAATATACTTCGACTTTTGCTTTAACAGATGCTTTAAAAGAAACATTTGCTAGTGCACAGTCTGCTATTAACACACAGGTAGAAAGTTCGGGAATCCCCGATGGTGTACAAGAATGGGATTATAAACTAGGCGATTGGAAATTCAAAGAATACTTCAAACCTGAAATGTTTCGGGATGCGAGTGTTGGACCCGTTTCGAGCAATCCCTATTTGTATTTACTACTGACCGTTGGATTGGGTTTGTTAGGCGGTTTACTTTATATCTTACCTAAGTTTACGGACATTCCAGGTATTAAGAATAACGGTATTTTCCATAGTCCGATGACGCGGGGATTGAGTGTGGGCTGGCGAACTTTTGCTTTAGGTGCAACAGTTATCGGGATATTATTCTACGGAATGAGCTACATGGATAAGCAATGGTTTTGGCCAGGCATTACAGCTATGGTCATGGGTATCATTACTTTTATGGTCTTTTATGTCCAAAAGTCAATGAAAAATAACCCGTCAAGGTCTGCTTCGCCTTATGGTGTTTCGGCTTGGTTGGGTATCATTACAGGGATTTATTTAGTAGGATTTTATATTCTTTTGTATTGGGCGCCACAGCACATTACGGGCTGGATAGTTATGGTTTCTCCAGTCAGTGAAATGTTGAATGGTGGACCTGCGAGTCAGTGGTTTCTATATGGATTTTTGTATACAATTATCATCCTTGTCATGGGTGTGCGTATGATGTCTAAATACCGCCACAATCGCTACCAACTCATCCGTACAGGTTCAGTTATGTTCTTTCAGACGGCTTTTGCCTTCTTGATTCCACAGATTTTGCAATTACTCAATCAGCCAAGTATGGACTTCAAGAACATCTGGCCATTGAATTACACTTTCTTTTTTGATTGGAATATCAATAGTCTTTTAGAAAGCGGTGGATTAGGAATTTTCATGTTGGTCTGGGGTATTGTTTTAGTCGTCGTTGCTGTTCCAGTTATCACTTACCTTTACGGAAAACGTTGGTATTGTTCATGGGTTTGTGGATGTGGAGGTTTAGCAGAAACATTAGGAGACCCTTACCGTCAGTTATCTGACAAGAGTTTACGGGCGTGGAAATATGAACGTTTTATCATTCATGGAGTATTGGCTTTTGCGGTTATTATGACAGGAATGACGCTTTATACTTACTTTTCTGGTGTAAGTCAGATTGGATTTATTAGTACAGGAAATGTACAGAAATGGTACGGTTTCTTCATCGGTGCAGGTTTCTCTGGTGTCGTAGGAACTGGTTTTTACCCACTTATGGGAAATCGCGTTTGGTGTCGTTTCGGATGTCCATTGGCAGCATACTTAGGTTTAGTACAGCGTTTCAAATCACGTTTCCGTATCACGACTAACGGTAGCCAATGTATCTCTTGTGGTAACTGTTCGACTCACTGTGAAATGGGAATTGATGTACGTAGCTACGCGCAAAAAGGACAAGATATTGTTCGCTCAAGTTGTGTAGGATGTGGTGTATGTGCAGCAGTTTGTCCACGTGGTGTTTTACGTTTAGAAAATTCTGGTGAAGATGTGAACGAACGTGCATTTACTGAACGTGCAATTCATATTTCTGAAGACCAGGTAACTCTTTTGTAAGTACGATTTAGGATTTACGAAGTACGACCGCTCTTACTTGGGCGCGGGATTTGGAATTACAGACAAATAGAAAAGGCTTCGCAATTTTGCGAAGCCTTTTCTATTTATCTATAATTGGGTGTCGGACACTTAACTCAACAACAAGGCACAAAAGTTAACAAATACCAATAGATTAAGCAAAGAGTAGTGTCTGACACCTGTCTTTTGTTTTCTCTTAACAGATGTCAGACACTAACTTTTATTAAAATTTAGATAAACTCTCAAATTCAAGACTTTTAGTAAACTCAAGTGTCCGACATCACGCACAGTACAAGTCAAAGCAGTCGTACTTCGTAAATAGTACCTCGTAAATCAATCTTCCACCAATTCCACCTTCGTCAAAGAATAAATCAACTTATTAATATCTCCCGAATTCAACTGCAAAACCCCTTTAATCGTCACAGGGTCAGCCGTATATTCAATCGCTTCAATAGCGGTGACTTCCATGACCGTCTCAGGACCAGCGCCGCCACAAAAGAAACACATGTTGTAAGGAAACGCAGAGAAAACAAACTCCTTATGGCTTTTATAACCTTCCACAGGGATAATATAACCGCTAATCGTAATTTCCTTTCCGTCCAATTTTTGCACATCATTACTAAAGACAGGCACATCAACCTTGAAGCCTAAAAACTCATCGTATTGCTTTTTAAAAGTAATTTTAGAAAGCGTTTTCCAAGAGTTGGTCTTTTTATTTTGCGCTT
>CALDUB010000110.1 GCA_937923465.1 uncultured Saprospiraceae bacterium | reverse complement strand
ATAGTTTTCTTTTAAAAATCGTTGCATACCGTGTTCCGATGCTCTGCTCGGAAGTCTGCACTACGGAACTATTTTTAAGAGGAAAATAGCGGAATAAAGATGTCTTCAAATTATCCAAATAAATAGTGTCACTTACTTAAGTATTGGACTTTGGACAGAAGATATTAGACCTTAGATTCAAACATATGTAAGATAAAATCAATCGTATTGCTTTGAAAATCAGGTTCTCTGACAAATCCTCCCGTTGCACGGGACAATCACTGCTTGTCCTGCAACGCGGGGGGATTTGTCAAAAAACGAAAAATAAAATAATTGACTTTCACTAGACTTTATGAATGAGGTTGAGTGAGATTTAAGCGCCGCTATTTTATTCTTAGTTTTCTTTTTAAAGAAGGATAATTGTTGATACGCCGCCTGTCCCGACGCTCTGCTCGGGGACTGATTTAAAAGGGAAAATAAGGATAAAAGAGCAAGTTTAAAGCCGCTCAAATCTCATTCATAAAGTCTACTACATTTCGATTGTTTTGTCTAAAATCTAACGTCCAAAGTCCAAATCAGTTTTACTAATCTATTAATCTAAAATTGAAAACCGTCAGTACTTGAACTCATTATAGTTCCGACCATTCCGAAAATGGCGATGAAGTAAAATATAAAAAAGATAATCATCAAGACACCATACCACTTGTAGTAAGCATGCAAGTTTTTCATAGCTTCTGTCAGTGCAAGGCTATCTTGTCTCCGAGTAGAGTCTTTTGCTTTTTGAGCAAATTTGTAGTGTTTCCAAACAGGAACAGCAAAAATAAGGACAAAAATAATGTAAACAATCCCTGTTATTATTGGAAGAAGAGCTTGAGTACTACCTGTCGTGAGCTGTGGCATAAAACCACCCATAGCCATCATGCTGATGCCACTCAAAACTCCAAGTCCCAATCCAATGAAACTTAGGATAGCAAACCCCATTGCCCAATTACTTGTTTTGAAAAGATATTCCCGTGCCTCTTTGGTGAGATATAGATTAGAATTTTCGTCGTTAATGTTATCGATGATTTTATTTTCGTCCATTTTGATTAGGTTTTAAGTAAAAAGTTAAAATACGGACGAAAGTAAGAAAAAAACTCAATTTCTTTCAGGTACAAGGACAAATCCCTCTACAGCCATTTCTCCAAAATCATCATAACTAACTTCTAAGTAACCATTATCACCCCATGCACTACCATAGGTTCCTAATAGTTCAACGGTCTTCGTATTTTCATCATAACCAACAACTACAAAAGGAGCAGTTTCAGCAGTCATTGATTTTTCTGCTAGTAATAGTTCCTCATTTTTAAATTCTTTAAAATCAGTCGGAACGCGCATTTCGACTAAGACTGGATTACCTCTTACTATAGCCTTGCGTAGGGCAAATATTTTCTGTCTCGCTTTAGTTTCTTCTCTAAAAATATAGAGGAAATTCTGCATCGCATATTTCTGAGTCGCGCGTACACTTGGCGGAATAAACTTGCTACCGTAAGGCATAATATCCGCACTCACTGTCCCATTTTTTACTAAAAAGGACAAAGCTTCTTCTAAATTATCCTCGGGCATGCTCAAAGACACATAATCGGGACTAAGATTAACTTTATAGTTTTCTTGGTAGTTGATGTAATACTCCGCACAAGCAGTCAGAGCATAGCATTTTGTATTGCCAGACTCATCCGCTTTGCGTGGCGGCATCATGTAGGTCTTAATGCTTTGTTTTTTGAGGGATGCACCGCCTTCTTTTGTCCCATTTGGCATCGTAATCATCAGATAGTCAATTAATTGAGCATCTGCAATGCCGACAATTCCATTAGCCTTTTTTGCAAGAGCGTCATTATTGATTTGGGCAGAAATATTAGCAGAAATAAATAAGAAGAAAAGAGGAAAACAATATTTTGTGTACATACAATTCAGCGAATTTGAGAAGAAATAAAATATCCCGTCTTCAACGAATAAAAATACCTTTTTCGTTTGTCAGATATAAAAAAAGGTGCTAGTTTATCACAACTAGCACCTTTTCTGACCAAACGAAGTATTCATACTTCATATTTATTCTGTTTCTCTGACAAATGACTGCTTGTTCCGCAACGCGGGGGTATTTGTCAAAGAACGTTTATTCTTAAAGTCTCAATAATCTTAAACAATCATCTAACGAAGACCGCCAATGACGAATATCAACCCCAAAGGTGTTCTTAATCTTAGATTTATTCAATACAGAAAACGGTGGACGTTTTGCCGGCGTTGGATAATCTTTTGTCTCGATAGGAGATACATTGCAAGCTATTTTTTCTTTTTCAAAAATAGCCAAAGCAAAGTCATACCAACTCGTCACTCCTTCATTGCTAAAGTGAAAAATACCTGCCATTTTTTCGCGTGGCACATCGCCATTTTCAACTTTATTGATAATTTCGATAATGACTTTTGCCAAGTCACGCGCATATGTTGGCGTTCCAATTTGGTCAAATACAATACCTAGACTATCACGTTCACGACCTAGACGTAGCATTGTTTTCACAAAGTTATTTCCAAAAGAAGAGTAAACCCATGAGGTGCGAATAATCATCGCCATAGGATGTGCGCGTTGTACGTAATTGTCTCCAGCAAGTTTGGTAGAAGCGTAAACTGATTTTGGATTTGTCTCGTCTCCTTCCTTGAACGGAAGATTTTGCTCACTATGGTAAACGTAATCCGTACTAATTTGAATCATCTGAGCACCTGCTTCTTTTGCAGAACGCGCTAAGTTTTGCGCACCATTCATGTTTATAGAATGGGCTAATTCGACATCTTCTTCAGCTTTGTCAACTGCGGTATAAGCAGCACAGTTGATGACATAGCGCAAGTCGTCTAACTCTGCAAAATAAGAAGATACCGCAAGATGATTAGTAATATCTAACTCCTCTTTATCTGTCAAATCTACCTGCCAAACGTCATTTTCTGTCAAAATACTAGACAATTCTTGTCCTAATTGACCGTTGGCACCAGTTATTAATATTGTGGGCATTAATTTTTCTTAAAGTGTAATTTTTCTGCAAACCTGATTCTGGGGAAATTCGATTTTGCTAATAAAATAGTAGTATAACTAGTGTTTCTATAACAACATTTGATTGTTTAGAGGTCTACTTCTATGTTAAAAAATCCACATTGTGTTTGAATGTTATCCGTATTTTAGAGAAGCAAATCTAAGCTAAAATATCCTGATATGCATATAAAAATTGTTAATTCTTTTAAAAGAATTCGCGGTGCTCCCCCAAGAGGGGTTGAATGACATCTTTTTCGCTTAAAATGGCTTTTTCTACATCAATCTTCCAGTCTATCCCCAATTTTGGGTCATTAAAAAGTAAGCCACCTTCGCTTTCTTTTGAGTAAAAATTATCGCATTTGTAGAAGAAAATAGCTGTTTCACTTAATACGACATATCCATGCGCAAAACCACGTGGTACGTACATTTGCTTTTTATTCTCTTCACTTAGTACTACACCAAATGACTTACCATACATCGGTGAGTCTGGACGAATGTCTACGACTACATCCAAAACTTCTCCCTGTATCACACGTACCAGTTTTGCTTGTGCAAAATCACCAACTTGATAGTGTAAGCCACGTAATACACCATAAGATGAAAGGGCTTGGTTGTCTTGTACAAATGGACGAGTAATACCAGCTTCGACAAAAGTATTGGCATTAAAAGATTCGTAAAAATAACCACGGTCGTCCTCGAAAATACGTGGTTCGAAAATAACTAAATCTGGAAAGTCTGTTTTTATGAAAGGCATTTTGAATGTATAATGTTAATTGTATAAT
>CALDUB010000109.1 GCA_937923465.1 uncultured Saprospiraceae bacterium | reverse complement strand
TAACCATTCTCGTCATCATCAATTCCATTGTTAGCTATTTCTCCTGGATTTTCCCAAACATTATCAATTAATTCGATATGGTCCTCATCAAAACCACCGTCCAAAACCATTGCTACTATTTCTTTTCCATCTGCCGTCTTTCCTCCCGTAGTTATGTCCCAAACCCTTTCGGTTTCTATTTTATCCAAATTCCATTGTTTTTCATAATGAAAATCATTGGGGGTTGTTCCGCGCAGTTGTGCGGCATTATTGAGGCGGGCATGACGTACTTCCTGATGTGTCGATAATAAATCTACCGCAGAAATCGCATCAGCTTTTTGCTCATCAAAAGCGAATAAATATAAATTCCATTCGGGAATAATGGCTTTTTTCAAGGTCAGTTCGCCCAATGATTTTTCTTTTTGATTAAAATCTTGCAAGAATGTTTGTACATCCATTTTTTCAGTTAGACGTACGATGAGTTCGCCAGAAAAATGATTTTGTGCGTTTGCAATAAGGCTAACGAGAAGAAATAGGAGTAATGAGATGTAATTCTTTTTCATTTTTGGGAGTTTAAAAAAACGACTCAGGTGAAAGAAACACCTGAGTCGTTTTGGATTTTTAAATTTAAGAATAGGTATTTTGTAACTATTCAGGTCGGTGTTTTTATTTCTGATGAATAATCAATATAGGGATAGCCTCCGTTTTCTTACCGTTTGGAATGGTTACAAAATACATTCCTTCTGCCCAGCGGTGCGTATCAATCGTAAAAGATTGCTTTTTAAAAGCTGCTGCTGTTTCACTCTTTTCATAAACTAAACGTCCTAAAACATCATAAGCTTTTACATCAAAATCACGGTATTCATCAATACTATAATCAAAAGTAACTAAGTCATCCGCAGGATTTGGATAAGCATTGGTCAAAGCTGTCTCCGCCACAAAATTATTAATATACTCATCTACATCGATGCGTTCTTCTGAAGGATTAGCACAGTAGCTTTGCCACCACAGCATACTACGGTAAGCACTTAAACGTCCACCAGAAACGGTAATTCCTTCTAAAGATGAATTCGGTTCTGCGCCTTCAATTATAGACCTTTTCATCAACAATGCTAAGCCCGCAGGGTCAGACATTGCCATTTCGCCTATCAAATCACAAGGCAAGGCATACATCAATGCTATCACACCCGCTACATGTGGAGATGCTGCCGAACAACCTCCAAAGTTTGAGCGATAACCATTCTCAGGGCTCAATGTGAAAGTAGGTGTCCCTCCAGAATTTCCAGCTGGCGCACCAATATCAATTGTTTCTAGTCCATAGCCAGCAGACGAAACCTTCTCGTCTGTGATGTCCGTATTCGTCACCGTAATGATATAATCAGAAGAACAAGATGTCGGCGTATCTCCTGCCACATCAATATTCAAATTCCCGTTAACTGTTGCGCCAACATTCATAATACCAACCAAGCCCGTACTATCTAAAAGCGCATTCCAAATCGGAAATGATATATCACAATCATTGCTAAAACCCAAAGAGGCGTTAGATGTCACGACAAATGCGCCTTCTGCGCCGTCGGTCTCATTGTACAGCTTACGTGCTCGGTAAGAGTAGTAATTAGATTCATAAATTTCGGCATCAGTGATAGCCTGACACATCATCATTTTCACATCCCAGTTCACTCCTGTCATGCCTTGTTCGTTATTTCCTTTTGCACCGAGGATACCTGCGACTGCTGTACCGTGATTACTTTCGTAGGTAAATGTAGGCATTTCTCCACGAAAATTATAGCCGTGCATATCATCGATAAAGCCATTGTTGTCGTCATCAATTCCGTTGCCTGCTATTTCGCCTGGATTCACCCAGAGGTTTTCTGTAATCTCAACGTGGTTTACATCAAATCCACCATCCAAAATCATGGCAACAATCTCTCTTCCATCTGCTGTCGTTCCTCCTGTTGTGATGTCCCAAACCTTTTCTACTTCGAGTTTGTCCAAATTCCACTGCTCTTCATATTGCGAATCATTTGGTTCCGTATCGCGTTCTTCTGCGATGCGATTCATGCTAGCATAGCGAACGTTTTTTTGTACTCCTAATAATTCCGCAGCAGTTGAGGCATCTGATTTTTGAGTATCAAAATTAAATAAGTACAAATCCCAGTCTGAAATAATTGCTTTTTTTAAAGTCAATTCTCCTAACGACTTTTCTGTCTTATTAAAATCAGCCAAAAAGTCAGTAACGGAGCTTTTTTCGGCTAAGCGCACCAGTACTTCTCCTGCCACATGCTTTTGTGCAGCGGCATTTAGGCTTATAAAAATGAGTAATAAAAGGGAAGTTATAGTTCTTTTCATGTCATGAGTTTTTTTTCTGGTTATTAGACTTGTTTTTAAATAAGGAATACGTATATAAAATTTATATTTTTTCGTTAGTTTTCTTTAAAAAATCAGTGCATACCGTGTTCCGACGCTTTGCTCGGAAGTCCTTCTACGGACTTACTTTTTTAAAGGAAAATAACTTGTCCCGACGCTTTGCTCGGGAGCGGAATAAAGATATTTTCATATGCATGTTTATTATTTGCAAACAAGTCTATTGTACCAAACATAGCAGTATTTATTTTTTTCGAAGACTTCATGCAGCCTTATTTTTAACAAAATTTCACACCTTCATATACACACCTTCACAGAGACCTCTTCTCATTTATTTTCCTTCATTTTAAAAATAATTCAACTTTGGTTTCACAAAATTTATACATTTGCAATCGCAAAGAAAAACGAGAGTACTATAAAAAGTAAAGAAAATGTATTTCTAATTCATTCATTTTCAGCCTTTTAAACACTAAAAAGCTACATGATTCCCCTAACAATTAGCTGTCTAAAATGGCAAATTGGTAGAAGGAACATTTTTTAATAGTACCCGTTTTGGAAGAAAGGATAATATTTTTTTAATTTATTTGAAAAAATATTTTGGTTAGATATTAAGTAAGTGACGTTATTTATTTGGGTAAAATTTGAAGGCAAGATTTTTTCGATAGTTTTCTTTTGAAAATCGTTGCATGGTCTGCATCACGGAACTATTTTTAAGAGGAAAATAGCGGAATAAAGATGTTTTCAAATTACTCAAATAAATAGTGTCACTTACTTAAGATAGTATACGCCGAATAAATTTACAACCCGATAATAAATGGCAAAGAATTTACTGATAGTCGAGTCGCCTGCAAAAGCGAAAACAATCGAAAAGATATTGGGGAAAGATTTCACCGTGAAATCTTCCTTTGGACACGTGCGCGATTTGGCGAAAAAAGGAGTTGATGTGGAGAATGGTTTTACACCAACTTACGAAGTCTCTCCTGACAAGACTAAGGTCGTTACTGATTTGCAGAATTTAGCAAAAAAAGTAGATACCGTATGGTTAGCGACGGATGAAGACCGTGAAGGAGAAGCCATTGCTTGGCACCTTTGCGAAGTCTTAAATTTGCCGCCAGAAACGACAAAACGTATTGTTTTCCGTGAGATTACGGCACCTGCTATTCAGAAGGCGGTGACTATCCCTCGGACAGTGGATATGGACGTTGTGGATGCACAGCAAGCCCGTCGTATCTTAGACCGTTTGGTAGGTTTTGAGTTGTCAGAATTATTGTGGAAAAAAGTACGTGGTAAACTATCTGCGGGTCGTGTGCAATCGGTGACGGTTAAGTTAGTGGTAGAGCGCGAACGTGAAATTAGAGACTTTGTAGCCAGTCCATTTTTTAGAGTAAATGCTGTTTTTGCGGTAAAAGATAAGAATGGTCGGGT
>CALDUB010000108.1 GCA_937923465.1 uncultured Saprospiraceae bacterium | reverse complement strand
AAAAACTGTTTGACCGGAGGGAGTTTTTTTTGAGTAGGGTTTTTGGTTCTTTTGAGCCAATGTCAAAAGAACAAGTAAGAGCGGCAAGTATTCTATGCAATCTCGAATTGAAAGCTACTGGCTTCGCCAGGTTAGGAACGCGAAAAAAATAGATTCAGAATCTGAACAGGATTTTTTGCTCCTTTATCCACCCGTCCGCAAGCGGTTTACTACGTTAAAATGATTTACTAAATCATTTTTGCTAGGCACCACTTCGTTCATACTTTGAAAATCCTTATTTAGCTAGGCTTCCGATGCTCGGAACGCGGTATACGCCGTTTTCAAAACTTGTCCCGACGCTTTGCTCGGGAGCCCAAATTGAAAACAAAACTTCTCTACTCAGATTCTGAATCTTTTTATACCGCGTTCCTTAGACTAAAATACATGTAAAATAATAGTAATCGTATTACTTTGAAAAGCAAATTTTTAAACAGGTGACTTTTACTATATTTCGATTGTTTTGTCTAAAATCTAACGTTCCCGATTGAAAATACGGGACAGACCAACATCTTTCGTCCAAAGTCCAAAAGAAATAGCTCCGTGATGCAAAATACACTCTACTCTATAGTCCGCCTTTTGACTTTCAAATCAACAAGAGAAGAAATGCTCCAATTTGATAAATCGCATTTTATTGCAGGGCTGATTGGCACTTGGATAGTTGGTATGGGGCGTTATTGGGATGACCCTGGTGCCAATTTACTACAGCATCTTGGATTGGGTTCGGTGATTTATATTTTTGTTTTAGCTGTTTTAATTTGGCTAATACTATTACCATTTAAAGTAGAAAAATGGAGTTATTTCACCGTAGTGACATTCATTGGTTTGACTTCATTTCCTGCCATATTTTATGCGATACCTGTAGAACGTTTTCTTCCAATGAGCACTGCTAATACTATAAATGTGTGGTTTCTTGCCATTGTGGCAGCGTGGAGACTGGGATTATTATTTTTTTTCTTGAAGCGTTTCACAAGGTTGAGCTCAGGAAATATATTGACCGTGACTTTGATGCCCATATGTCTAATCATTTCAGTTTTGACTGTTTTGAATCTACATAGAGTGGTTTTCAATATCATGGGAGGCATGAGAAATCCAGGTCCGCATGACTCGTCTTACCTAGTTTTGATGATGCTTACTGGCATTTCATTGGTATTGATATTGCCCTTGTTGGTATCTTATGTGATTGGCATTTACAATAGGAATAAGGAGAGAAACGAGTAATAAAAAATAGCATTCTGGATTTTCTCGTGTTAATATTTTCACTTCATACAACACTTTACTTTATTTTGTTGTCCTATAGGTAGATATTTTTCTGTACACAATAATCCTAAACTCACTACAATGAAAAAATTAATCTGCGCCCTTCTCTTCTTATCTCAATTCTTCCTTTTATCTGCTCAATCTTCGTCTAGTGACACAAACATAGGTTTGCGTTTACCAAGCTATGAGGAAAGTTCTGTTTTTCAAAATTCGATTTCACAATATGGTGATTTCCATTTGGATGCAACAGACAGCGGTCGCATTTTAGCAGGCTCAGATGTCTTGCACTTGAATATTGGAGAGGAAGATAAGCCAGCTTCATTTGCGCCACGTATGTCACCATATTTTGTGACAACGCCAAGTTTCTCTAAAAAATTACAAGCTACCTTCGCTCCTATTGTTTTGCAAGGTTTACGGAGTCAATTTAGCCGATAGACTTTGAGATTGTTTGAAATAGAAATAAAATACTCCATCTAACTCTTTGACATTGAATAAAATGAGAATTTTATATTTTACAATTTTATCTTTAGTAATAATTAGTTTTTTAAGCTGTGAGAATAAAGATACGGTCGAGTGCTCAACACCTGATTTTCTGCCTAATAAGTATAAATTCTATCTACCTTATGAACAAGGAAGCCAAATTTTATTCGAGAACGAACAAGGTCTGCAAGACACATCTATTGTTAATCTTATAGAGCAGAATCAAACAAGTTATAGTCGAAGAGATTGCTTTCAACCGTCAGAGACTTTTAAATTTGAGATGCTTTTTAAATTTAATCAAACCGAAAGTTGCAATATAAGCTTTTCTTCAAATCTTCATAAAGAACCTCCTTATATGGTTGTTTCTAGTCAAGATTGTCTTTTTCAAGCAAGTTTTCAAAATGTAGATTTAGGCGATATTGGAGGAATTACTTCTTTAGATAATTTCGAATTCGAAGGAGAGACTTATGAGGATGTTCTAATCATAAAAATCGAAGATGAAACTATTGACGTACAAGAATTAGTTTTAGCTAAAAACATTGGCTTTGTCTACATTAAATATAATGATAAAATCACTATACCTCTATAGTCAGATGACAGTGCAGACAAGTTTATAAAAAACGCACAAGTAAATCAATACTTGTGCGTCTTTGTTTTCTGTACAACATCTAAAAACTACAACCCGACCTGCAATCCAATTTTCAAACCAATCGACCGCACGCTCGTAGATAAATTAGTTTGCACATCTCCCTTAGTTTGCTGTAACATCAAATTGGGTTTTAATCCTAATATTACTTTCTCAGATAAATGATATCCTACAAAAGGGCTCAGTCTTAGTCCAAGATTAAAATCACTTAAAGGTTTAATGACAGATTCGTTGTCATACTCCGTAATTTCTGAAGTCTCATCAAATACTTTTCCAGACTGATTTAATAAGAAATTAAACGCTGCGCCAAAGGTCATTCCGTATGTAAACTTCTCAGTTGTATTCTTAAACCCAAGTTCTAAAGGAATAGATATTTGAGTAAATTGATTGTGGTGAATGACCTCTCTAGTAGTCGTTCTATCAATCAATACATCTCCATATTCTGCGCTTAAAGTATCCGTGCCGTCAAGCCATACTTTCCTTAACTGATTTTGGATTAAAACTTCTTCTGTGTCCGTATTCAGATAATCAAACTTAGTCCAGAAGTTATGATATTCAAATCCACTCTGGATAATCCAGCGGTCTTTTAAAGTCACAATAGTTTCTAATCCATAAGTCTGTCCAAAATCACCACTTTCTGTACTATTTCTTAAAGTACTAAACACAGAATTGTTGGAATTTTTATAACTAGGATTACTCCTGTTAATCCCTCCTGTTAATCCTAAAGCAAAAGCAATGTTTTTAGATTTCTTATCCTCCACCGAGTCTAATTTTATCGCATCTTGTTGAAGCGGGAGTATATCAAAGTCAAATATTAATTTTTCGTTATTCTTGACCGTAAACTTCTTTACATCAATAAAAGGAGACGGAAGAATTTTATCGTCGCGCGAACTAGAGCTATCAGAACTGCCATTTACAAGTACTCCTTCTGATTCTAAAATTTCGGAATTAAGAATTAACCTTTCTACCTCTTTTGTTATCGACGAGGAGTTTTCAGAATGAATATCTATTTTTGCTAAAAACTTATTTTCGGGTGTTTCAGCTTCTTCTTTTTTCAATTCTGTATAATCATTCTCGTCAAATACAAATTCAGTTTTATTACTTCCTGACAACGATGTTTCCCTCCCTCTAGAGTTATCTTCAATTTGATTAATTTCAGGTTTAGCCTTTTGAATATCAGGTTTTATTTCATCGTTAATAGGAAGGTCATACCAGATATCTTCAACTGCGGTAAGTTCACTTACTACATTCTCGTCAATAACATCATTACTTATTGCTACTTCCTGCGCATTGGACGAAACTAACCAATAAGTCATTCCTACCAACAGGAACAATAAGAAAGATACTCCCAATAATCCTGAAAACAAGTAGAAAAAGGGGCGGTCTTTTGACTCCTCGTCCAACTCTTTCTCTACAGCGTCCCATATATCCCCTATCTCATCATCATCACTTGATGACTTTTGATATTGAAATCTTTCATTGAATTCTTTATCTAAATTACTCATTTTGTAACGCTTTTAGAGTTTTCAAGTATTGCATTCTTAAGCCAATACCTTCCCCTCGACAATCGCTTGCGAGAAAGAGGAATGCTAATGTCGAGTAATTTTGAAATTTCCTCATGTTCATAACAGTCAATTACGAAAAGATTAAACACATCAAAAAAACTCTTTGGCATTCCTTTCATTAATTTAAACAACTCTTCATCAGACATATTTTTATACACCTCTGGCTCTGTGCTTACATCATGAAAATCAAGTTGAAACTCATCTTCATTGTTCACACTAACTCTCTTGTTGTAATTAAATGTAGCATTAATGGTAATACGGACAGCCCAAGAATGAAAAGCTCCTTTTGATGTATCATACTGTCCTATCTTCTTAAAAATCAAAACGAGAGACTCTTGTAATGCATCCTTTAGGTCTACTTTTTTAATGATATAGCGTTGACAGACAGCTTTTAAATACGGCAATAACTGAAGATACAACTCCTTTTGAGAGCGTCTATCATTCTGTTTACACCGCTTAATCAATTCAACACTTATATTCATTCAATAATATCTTTCTAAAAGATAAAACTTGTTCTGTCATCATTATAAAATGATAACAGAACAAGTCATTTAAGTACTTCTTAGAGCTATATCTTACTCACAAACACTTGCGATAGACACACAGAAACTTCCACTAATTGAAGAAGAGTTATCTGGGTCATTACCCTCTACGATAGTACCTGTGATAGTACCTGCAATTTGTCCTCCAAGTTCATTACTTGTCTCTGTGATAGTAATTTGTGTTCCGTCAAATTTGTAAAAGCCGTCACCTGCGTCGGTAAGAAAAAGACTACCATTATTAACAAAATACGGAGTCAATACATCACCTACTGCAGGCATACCATTGCTTCCAAAAGAGATACCAGGCAAACCGTCTGTGATAGCTGTAATATGATAAGCCTCACCTGTCCCCCAATTATTCCAATCAACGTCAACTACTATATAGTTGTGGTCGTATAGAGAAAAATTCTCTGCGCAATCTGCTCCTTTCCAAAGGTGTGCTTCACTTTGAGCAGAAAACATAAGAGGTGTCATTGTATCAGCAGCGTCTAAAGTCAATGAGTTATCGCACTCATTTACTATTTCTATTTCGACAGTGATTTCTTCGTTTGTATCACAGCCTTCTGCATCAGTTACAGTCAAAGAGTATGTACCACTTTCGTTCACTGTAATTGCATCTGTATTTTCGCCCGTTGACCAAGCAAAAGTATAAGGCGCTGTTCCTTCTGTGACTTCAGCACTAATAGTACCCTCACTGTCAGCTAACAAAAGCGAAAAGCCGTCACACACGACTACCTCAACTGGATTTTCATCGTCTGTGGTTGTAGTCGTATCAATATCTTCTTTTGTACAAGAAGAAAAGGCAAAAAGGCAGATAGCTAAAAAAGCTAATAAATAATTTCTGTTTAACATGATAATTTATTTTGACACGAAAAATCGTGTAGTTTTAAAATTTGTTTCATCCGATCGAGATGCTGTTCACTTAATAATACACCTGTTGGATACTCGGCGTGACAAATAAATTGTGTTTTCTTTCAAATTAGTTCAAAAAGTCCCATGTTCATTGACTTTTTAGCAAAAAAAAACGCACAAGTAAATTAATACTTGTGCGTTTTTCATTTGTAATTGAACCTGTTAGTCAGTCAATCCTCTGTCTTCATTAATTGTTTTCCACAGTAAATCTTTCAATTCTGTTAATCCTTTCTGTGCTACAGAAGAGATAAACAAATGTGGTATATCTTGCGGAATATCTGGTTGCAATAATTCTTTTAACTCTTCATCAATCAAATCACTCTTAGTAATCGCCAAGATGCGAGGCTTATCA
Source organism: uncultured Saprospiraceae bacterium (assembly GCA_937923465.1). Taxonomy (GTDB): domain Bacteria; phylum Bacteroidota; class Bacteroidia; order Chitinophagales; family Saprospiraceae; genus JAHDCG01. Next base: position 7,988 of record CALDUB010000108.1, on the reverse strand, counting down.
AGCAGCTCAGGATTATACATTTTCAACTCATTCAAAAGAATATCATATTCTTTTTGGATGTTGTCCGTATCTGCCGAAATCATGAAAAGCAAAGTTGCATTACGCTCGATATGACGCAAGAAACGGTGTCCTAGCCCCTTTCCTTCGTGTGCATTCTCAATGATACCAGGAATATCTGCAATTACAAACGAACGCGTATCGCGGTACTTAACAATGCCCAAGTTGGGTACTATCGTCGTAAAAGGATAGTTAGCAATCTTAGGTTTAGCCGCTGTCATGACAGACAAAAGAGTAGATTTCCCAGCATTCGGAAAGCCAACCAAGCCCACATCTGCCAACATTTTCAACTCTAAAACACGCCAGTATTCTACACCGTCTTCACCAGGTTGTGCAAAACGCGGAGTTTGTCGAGTTGATGACTTGAAGTGCATGTTTCCTAAACCACCACGTCCACCAGGTGCTGCGTTAATTTCTTGTCCAGCCTCAGTGATTTCAGCTATGATTTCAAGCGTTTCTGGGTCTCTTAGGATAGTTCCTAAAGGTACTTCCATTATTACATCTTCCCCATCCTTTCCATGAGAACCACTACCAGACCCACCGCCGCCATCTTTTGCGATGACGTGCTTACGCCAGCGAAAAGGTAATAATGTCCACACATTAGTACTTCCACGTAAAATAACGTGACCACCACGCCCACCGTCACCACCGTCAGGTCCACCCATAGCGGTCAAACGGTCACGACGCAAGTGCGCGGACCCTGAACCACCGTTCCCGGAACGCAAATTAATTCTTACGAAATCTACAAAATTCTGCTCTGCCACTTTATTGAATATCTAATGTTGAATGTATAATGTCAAATCTGCCACAAAGGTAACAAAGTTAGTTGATAGTTGGTAGTTGTTAGTTATAGGTCGTGAGAGACTTATGACTTACAGCTGCCAACTTGCGACTGATTTATGGCGCAGGATTAGGAATTAACTCCTGCACTTCCTCTATTTCTTTTAGTATTTCATCGGATAAGCTGACATCTGCGCTGCCAATGTTTTCTTTCAATTGCTCCATGTTGGTAGCACCAATGATTGTACTTGCATTAAAAGCTTGGTCATTCACAAAGGCCAAAGACATCTGTGCTAAAGATAAACCGTGCTTTTCTGCTATCTCTAAATATTTTGTCGTCGCATCCCAAGACTGCTGTTTGCTGTAGCGCGCCATCTGTTTGAATTTATTGAGTCGGGACAACTCCGTATCTTCCTTTTTGTGAAATTTACCACTTAGTAAGCCAAATCCCATTGGAGAGTAAGTTAATAATCCTACGTTCTCACGCATAGAAATTTCCGCCAAACCAACTTCGTAAAGTCGGTTCAATAAACCATAAGGATTTTGAATACTCACTGGACGCGGCAAATCATGTTTATCTGCCAACTGTAAATAACGCATCAAACCCCAAGGCGTCTCATTCGAAACACCCCATTCTCGGATTTTGCCTTCTTTTTTGAGGGCTTGCATCGTTTCTATGATACTTAGAAAATTGTCTTCCCATTCATCAGAAGGTGTGTGTTTATAGCCTCGTTTTCCGAAGAAATTCGCCGTTCTCTCTGGCCAGTGCAACTGATAAACATCAATATAATCTGTCTGCAAACGTTCCAAACTTCCCGTCAATGCTACACGAATGGACGCTGGCTTAAAGTTTAACGGACGCATGTATTTTGCAAAATTCGCTGAAGGTCCCGTTGCTTTTGTAGCTAAAATAAATTTATCCCGATTCTTGCGCGTGTTAATCCACGTACCAATAATGCGTTCTGTGCTCCCCTGAGTTTCTTTGCTTCCTGGCACAGAATACATCTCTGCTGTGTCTATAAAATTAACACCATTTGCCAGCGCATAGTCCATTTGCTCGTGTCCTTCTGCTTCTGTATTCTGTTGCCCATAAGTCATCGTACCGAGACAAATTTTGCTGACTTTTATATCTGAATTACCTAGTTGGTTTTGTTGCATTCTTTTATTCTTGTGGATGTTAGATTTTAGACGTTAGATGAATTGACACTCAAATTTGTATTACAAAAAATTGAACGCAGAGACGCGGAGACGCAAAGTTTTTCGAGCGCAGCTTTCCAAAAATACTTATTCGAGAGCACGCAGAAAAAAAATCTTGCGATTTTTCAACATTCTAAAATGTATTACAAATTTCATTATCAATTCAGTTAGATATTAGACTTCTAAGGAACGCGGTATAAATAGATTCTGAATCTATTTATACCGCGTTCCTAAACTAACGACTTCACTAAAAATATTAATAAATTCTATTCTGGAAATTAACGCGGAAAGGGGGAAAGAGGTTTAATACCTCCATAACTAAAAAAACAAAGGGAGTAGCGCAGCGCTACTCCCTTGCAAAAAACCGTACACCTAATTAAAGGTTTCTTTTGGATTAGACTTTTTTGTAAATAAGGAATACGTATATGAAATTTATATCTTTCCGTTAGTTTTCTTTAAAAAATCAGTGCATAGTCCTTCTACGGACTTACTTTTTTAAAGGGAAATAGCGGAATAAAGATATTTTCATATGCGTGTTTATTATTTGCAAACAAGTCTATTGTTGTGATTAATCTTATTCTTCATCAATAGCCAAGCCTGTCGTTACTTCTGCCTTTGTTCCTAATATTGGCGCATCTTCGGCTGTCTCTGATTGAACTCCTGTGTCTGCATAATCAGAAACGCGTGCTCCTGTATAGTCAGGAATATTAACGCTCGCCCCATTTTCTGATAAAAACTCAACCGTTACATGTTGATTGTTTTTAGCTGCACAAAGTATCGGCGTCATACCTTTCAAGTTGCGGTGGTCAATATTGGCATCTTGCATTAATAAGTAACGAACGATATCCGTATAACCTTGTTCTGCGGCAATATTAAGTGCCGTATTTTCTAAATGGTCTGGCGTATCTATTGTCGTTCCTGCTTCTACTAACATTTTCACTACTTGTCCGTGTCCGTGCGAAGCTGCGATATTGAGCAATGTTTCGCCAATTCCTGTTTCCCAGTTTGCATCAGAATAAGCATTCTCAGATTTTGTCAAAAGAATACCTGCTGCCGTGTCGTGACCATTTTTAACGGCTAAGTATAAAGGTATTTCACCATTTTCATTAGCTTGACTCACTTCTGCTCCATTTCTAATTAAAAAGGCAATGGCTTTAATATTATTCAATTCTGTGGCACGCGATAATGGCGTTAGACCATTGTTGTAGCGATTTACATCTGCTCCGTGTTCCACTAAGTGACGCATGAGGTACAAATCATTATTTTCAATCGCAATATACAAAGGAGACCAACCATCATTGTTCTTTAATCCGCATTTTGCTCGACGTGCGACTAATTTTATTATTTCGGGGTTCTGTTGCTTGATAGCAAGTGTCAAAGGCGTTTCTCCTTCTTCATTTTTCATATTAATAACCGCATCTTCCACCAAGAGCTTAACCATAGCGATGTCTTCATTTTTTATGGCAAGGGTCAGCATGGTTTCTCCTTCAGAATTGTGGCGGTAATAGTCAATGCTATCGCGTTTGAGTTCTTTTACTGCCGTTAAATCCCCAGAGTTTATCAAATCGAACATCGGAGGAACGACCTCTTCTACTTTCTTTTCTTTTTTCTTCTTTTTTGTTTCTGTGATATCAGTAACGACTTCGGTTGTCTCCTGATTTTCAGTATCTTGTGCAAAAGTATTGATAGAAATAAGTGCGGCTGCTAAGATTAAGAATGTCCTTTTCATGGTTTCAATTTTGAATTAAAAATTTTGAATTTTGAATGATAAAACCCAATGGTAGAGGAAGATTCATTCAATTCGTTTGATGTCTGAAAAAATGTAAAGGTTATTCTGTATTAGCATTAATTTTTGAGACGAACCTAGGTTCGAGGTTAACTTATTTTGTTAGGATGCTGAATAAAAAATTCAGCAATTTTGCAAATCAGGATTGTTGAAAAAGAATTGTAGAGTTGTAGAGTTATAAAATTTTATAGTTGAGCAGTTTGAGTAAAACTCTGTAACTTTTCAACTCGGTAACTTTAAAACTTTTCAACTTTAAAAAGTGTAGAATTCGAGATTGGTAATATTTTTAGTTGTTTCGTTTGCAATTGATGAACATATAAATTGTTTTTTAGGGTGTTTTATTATGTCAAGGGCAAAGTTTTTTTTCTACTTTTTCATAAGTCCCTGAAAATCAAGTATTTTGTGGTCAAAATAAATTTTAAATAAATTTCTAATATGAGAGCATTTTTCCTTGTTTTATTCCTTTTCGCTATTTCATTACAAGCGCAAGACACATTTTCGATAGTAGCAGTTGACCCCGAAACGGGTGAAGTTGGGGCAGCAGGTGCTTCTTGTATCGACACAGATGACTGTGGCGGATGTGGTGGCGTCATCATTATTTCGGGATTAATCCCAGGTCGTGGCGGTATGAATTCACAAGCTTATGCCTGTTTACCAAATGTAAATCTGCAAAATGGTATTGAACAATTGAACACAGGTTCGAGTCCTCAGGAGGCTATGGATTGGGTCGTTGCCAATGACGAATGCCTATCTGGAGGGGCGACAAGCTACAATAGTGCTTATCGTCAATACGGTTTTGCAGACTTAGACGACAACAATATCCCGCGTGCGGCTGCCTTTACGGGTGCCAATACGGATGCATATGCGGGACACATCACAGGTGATAATTATGCAATACAAGGAAATATTCTCTTGGGAGAAGAAATTTTAACGAATATGGAGCAAGGCTTTTTAAATACAGAAGGTTCTCTTGCTGATAAATTAATGGCGGCTTTGCAAGGTGCAAATGTACCAGGAGCAGATACGCGCTGTTTGGCGGCGGGTATTTCTTCTAAGTCTTCTTTTATTCGGGTCGCTAAACCAGATGATGAATTGGGAAATTTATTTTTAGAAATTAATGTGCCTATCGTACCTACAGGTGTTGAACCGATAGATACACTACAAACCCTTTTTGATGAATGGAAAGCTACTCAAATTAGTAGTAATGATAACATTGACAAGCAATCTTTTATTCACGTTTTTCCCAATCCAACAAAGGATGATTTTTCTATAGAAATTTCAGAAAATAATTTTACTCCTAACTTAACATTCAGCTTGTATAATATAGAGGGTAAAAACATTTTAACAAAAGAGATGAAGGAACGGACGGTGTATATCAATCGCTCTAGCTTAAATGCAAAAGGCTTAATACTAGTCGAAATCCGCAATAGCAAAAACAATATTGTCGGTTCAAAGAAGATACTTTTACGGTAATTCTTAGGAAATTGGAAAATAAGAATGACAGAAGTCATTCCACTTGACATACAAAGAAGATATGATTGGAACGCGGATTTCTACTTATCGCATCCGCCCAAATCCGCCGTATCTGCATCATCTGATTTTCAATCATATATTCTTTGTTTTAATTTTCAGCCAAGAACACTTTTACTCAGACCGTATTAAACTAAAAGATTTCAAACCAAATTCTGAGACCAATAAAACAACTCATTGTGCACAAGCTAATATACTATTTCACGGTTCTTCTAGTTTGCTTTCACACAGGATTGCAAGCACAAAATTTTGTCACAAGTAATCTCCCCATCCTTGTCTTTGACACCCAAGGACAAGAGATACCTGACGAACCTAAACTGACTGCACATCTCGGTATTATCTACAATGGAGAAGGTCAAACGAATAATATTACTGACCCATTTAATGATTATGACGGCTTTATTGGAGTGGAATTACGCGGACAGACCTCTATGTTTTTTCCGAAAAGACCTCTAGGCTTCGAAACTCGCAATGCGGACGGTACAAATAATAATGTTTCTATAGTTGGTTTGCCAGCAGAAAACGATTGGGTTTTGCACAATCCATATAGCGATAAAACGCTCATTCGTAATGCATTCTCCTATAAATTGGCAGAGCAAATAATGACTTATGCGCCACGTACCCGCATGGTAGAAGTTGTCATCAATGGCAGCTATGAAGGTGTTTACCTTTTGACCGAAAACATCAAAGTAGATGACAATCGAGTGAACATTGCCAAGTTAAATCCTGAAGATATCGATGGCGATGAATTGACGGGCGGCTACATCGTCAAATTAGATAAAACGGACAATGGCGATATCACTCTCACTTCTAATTATGCCCCCAACTCTGCCTCTGGCGGACAAACGATTGAGTTCATTTATCATAGTCCAAAAACATTAAAACCAGAGCAATTAGATTACATTGAAAATTTCTTGCACTCCTTTGAAGATGCTTTAGCTAACGATGATTTTTCTGACCCTGAGGGCGGTTATCATGAATATATAGACGTTTCTAGCTTTGTTGATTATCTAATTATTAATGAAATCACACGCAATGTAGACGGTTATCGAATTAGCACTTATCTATATAAAGACAAGGATAGCAATGACCCGCGTTTGAAAATTGGACCTGTTTGGGATTATAATTTGGCACTCGGCAATGCTGATTATTGCTTTGGGAGTAGTCAGTATGATTGGGCTTATAATTTTAATGATGTATGTCCAAATGATAATTGGCTGGTTCCGTTTTGGTGGGAAAAGTTAATGTCAGATAGTTCGTTCACCGCTGCCCTGAATACGCGTTGGCAAGAGCTCCGCAGTGATGTTTTTTCTGATACTCGGTTAAATTTTATTTGCGACTCTTTGACAGATTTAACAGCCGCAGCGGCTAATCGCAATTATCAGCGCTACCCAGATGTGTTAGGTCAATACATCTGGCCAAACAATTTTGTTGGCAATACTTGGCAAGAAGAAATTGACTATATGTGTGGTTGGATGAATGATAGAGTGGAATTTTTAGATACTGGATTTGAGAATTTAACTGGTGAACAGTATGATGCTACCAAATTTTTCACTCCAACAGTAACGCCTAATATATCTAGTGGAAATTTTGTCTTTGATTTTTATGTGGTGCAGGGAACTGATGTGAGTATTAGTATTTTTGATGCGCAGGGTCAATTGGTTGAAAACCTCAAAGTTACCACCCAAAGTCAAGGCGCGGGACAGTTGATTTGGGATAGTTATAATGTACCAAAAGGAATGTATTTTTATTCCATTGCAACTTCTTTGAGTGAGAAAGTTTATGGGGGTAAGTTGGTGAAGATATAGTTGCGGGTTGCGGGTTGCGGGTTGCGGGAAAATAAGCTCTGTAAATCGAAATTTAAAACTCTGATTATTAGCTATAACTTTCATAGAATCAGAAAGACCTTTCGCAATTGACTTGCGAAAGGTCTTTTTTAATAGTTGAAGTCTTATTTGACGGACAACAGAAAATTACTACTTATTTCCAGCTTCGCGCGCAATTCGTGCATCGCGGAAACTCTTGATAAAAGCAACCATTGCAATAATTGAAGTTACAATCATTGCACCTACGCGGAACATCGCCATTGGGTCTGCACCACGTCCGATAACACCTTTCAATGCCATTCCTAAGCCCAAAAGAGCAACTAATGTCGCGACAACAGCAATGTGTGCGACAACTTTATTTTCCTTCTTAACGCCACCGTTACATGCTAGTAAAATAACACCAAACACAGCGGGAATAAATGCCGTTATAGAAGGTGTCTCCGATGCTAGGTAACCCCATGCGCTCATGAGGATGAGCGTTAAGGCGTTGAGTAAATTTGCAGTATGTGCTTTCATAATTTTAATTTTTCGTTTTGAAATTCAAACATAATCTCTTGTAAATACTATAAACAACAGACTAAAAGAAGTGTTTTAAATTGATGACCACAAATGTAATCCAAAGCCGTCATAAATCGTAATTCTCAATTCGTGACTACACTTACCCTTGTACGTAAACTACAAATTTCTCCTCAAAATATTCCTCATCAAAATAATCAGAAATGACGTACACTTCTACATAGTTATTCCCTGGCATTTTTGCAATTTCAGAGTTCACATCTCCACCTTTCAATGTAATTAAGCCATTAGGCAAA
>CALDUB010000107.1 GCA_937923465.1 uncultured Saprospiraceae bacterium | reverse complement strand
TCTTGAAAAAGCCAAAAGTATTTGTCGTTAGCACCGTACTTCCCAGAGTTACCGTTGCATCTGCTATTGGTTCTCCAAATTCATTAACAACTTCTCCTATTACAGATGCTGTTACATTCAAAACTTCTGGCGTATAGTTATTGATAAAAATAGGAGTATGAGGCGTACTAACGATTTCTTGAACATCAATTTCTTTCCGACAGCCCGTCAGGACGAAAGCAAATATTAGAGTAAAAAGAATTAGATTTTTCATGCTGATTTAATATTAAGAGCGATGAGCATAATGAATATGCTATCATTTTTTTTGGTTAAAGTATAAAGTCGGACTGTCCTTATCCCCTTAATAAATCAGAACAGAAAAACGTTGCATGAGGATGAAAAATAAATTCAGAAGCAATTAAGTACGTGACACTATTTATGTGGATAAATTTGACAGGGAGATTTTTTCGATAGTTTTCTTTTAAAAATCGTTGCATGGTCTGTATCACAGCCTGCCCCGACACTTCGGGGGAACTATTTTTAAGAGGGAAATAACTTGTCCCGACGCTTTGCTCGGGAGCGGAAAAACATCCTGTCAAAATGTCCAGATAAATAAGGTTACGTACTTAATAGAAGTGAAATAGAAACAACTTTCTTTTGTTGCAAAAAGGCAAGATTCTACACTCATGTCAGAATTTCAGAATTATTATTTCGATAATTCCTCCTATCACAATGCAACGTTTTACATTTTAGACTTATTAAAAAAGAAATCCTTAAACCTTTTTTACTCCATACGCTTGTAATCGGCGAGTTTGGTTTGACTCATTACATGAAAATCATTAAGGCAATGAAGAAAATATTTACCCTCTATTTTATTGTATTCGTTTTAAACATGACAACGGCTCAGACAGGCTCAGACTGTGAGACGCCCTATATTGCTGATGCCGATTATGTATTAGTCATAAACAGTGTTGAATGTGCAGGAGAAGGACAGTTGTATATTAATTATACTCTTTGCTTTGACAATGTAGGTAGTGCTCTATCAAAGAATGTCCCTCTTTCTTTTTACAGCAGTGACCCCACCCAAACATCTATCACACCTTTTTATACTCATTTCGAAAACTATGTTGTCTCTAATAATCAATGTTTTACAGAAGAAATTGGAATAGGCACAGCAACAGGAACAGAGATTTTCTTAGTCGTAAATGATGCAGGAAATCAAGTAACACCTTTTGATTTAACAAGTAATTTCACAGCTTATAATTTTAACTTTGAACCTGATTATTGTAATAATATTAGTTCTGCACCAACGGGTTGTTCTACTGACGGGACTGTTCAGAATTGCCTTGAGGGTGGAGTCGAATATAATTTAGAAGGCGAATACAGTTGGATGAGAGGACAAATGACAGAAAATAATGGAAAAGCCATTATTGCTTTTTCAGGTTTTATTAGTGGAACAGATGCTTTTTGCGGTCTTGGAAAAATCAATAAAAATGGAGAGATAGAATGGATGAAAGCTTATAAAGGCAATATATATCGTAAAACAGTAGAAGTATTTTCTACTTCTGACGGAGGTATCGTTTCTGCCGCTCAATATGTTGGTTTTTCATACTTACAAAAAACAGATACGGATGGAAATTTACTATGGTCAAAAGAATTTAAAGATGATGAAAATCAATACAATAACATAAGTGCTGGTGTTGCAAATCTGGATGGAGGAATGACACTATCTGGTTCAATGCGCGATGACAGTTTTTCTGACTTAGCTATCGGTTGGGTCATCCGCTTAGATGCAGCAGGGAATACTATTTGGCGGAAAGATTTTGCTTTAGATAGTCCTATATTTAGTAATTGTTACAACTGTGGAGATATACAAAGAGATGGCACAGGCAATTATTATGTAACAGGAACAGGTTTCGGTGTTTCGAGTATATTAAAACTAACCGCAAATGGAGATTTCATGTGGATGAGAACTTATGCTATTCCATCTTCTAATGACCCTTTTATTACTTTAAAAAATAACGGAGACGGTCTTTATTTGCTTTCAGAAGGAACTGTCTCAGAAAATCCAGGTTGTAATATTTCTGAATTTGATACCGAAGGAAATCTCATTCGTAGTGCTGATTTTTTAAATTACAGTGTGTATAGTCTTGGAGGATTAAGTATTTTATCCGACGGAAATTTACTTATAAAAGGAGAATGTGCATCACAAACAACAAGTTCTACTCCTTTCTTATTAAAAATTGATGCCGATTTCAATATTTTAAATGCAGCTGACTATACTGATTTTGACCCGAATTATAACAGTCGATATGGAGAAAGTCATCTTGTGCTGGACGATATTATTCTTACAATCAATTCAGAAGGAGACGGTTTTAACGACGGTACACTAATCACACGTTTACCGATTTCTTTAGAAGGAGATTGCGGTCCTCTTCCTCCTCCGCTTGATTTCACTTCCTCTCCTGTTTTGTTTATAGATGCCAACACGAACATTAATATAACAGAGGGTGGACAATTTTTTATAGATTTCTCGACGACCACAGAAAATTTACCTTTCGTGCAAACTGAGCTTTGTAATACACTTATTGACTGTGAAGAAGAAGAGCCCGAAGTACCTGAAAATGATTGCAATGACAGCAGTTTCGAAATTACCGTGACACAAGGTAACGGTGCTTTCAATCCTCAACCTCTAATTATCGAAAATAACGGTGCGCCGCTTGTTCATTTCTCTTATGGAGAACCTGAGGGATTCTCTACTAAAAACAACGTACTTATTCAATTCGATAATGACGGGCAAGTTGTTTGGTCAAAAAAATACGATGAGGATATTTTCCAAATCCCCGATGATATCGCCACGACTCCTGACGGTAGTATTTATACAATCGGCGGCGGCGTAAATTTTGCAATGGCTGATTTGCGAAAAACAGATATCAATGGAAATCAGCTTTGGCATAAAGAATTTAAGGCTCCTCTGGGAGCGAGTTCAAACCCGTTTTTAGCTTCAATGACTCCAAACAATATTGGCGGCGTAACCCTACTAGGAAACGACTTTGATATAGGTATTAATTTCAAAGAAATATTAGTTATTAATCTTAATGCAGACGGAGAGATAGTATGGAAAAAGAAAATAGGAGATGTTGCACAAAGTCAGACCTTGTCTGCTTCTCGCATTATCCAAATACCAAGCGGGGAGTATATCATCGTGGCATATGCAGATGATAACCTAACTGTATTAAAAATTACGGAAAATGGTGATTTAATTTTTAGTAAAACTTATGACTTTGAAGTTCAAAAAAATGCTAAAACTCTAATTCTGAATGAGTCACAAACAGGATTTTATTTTTTGTATAGAAAAGTTGCTTCGGTTAACTCTGGATTAGCAGAAATAGACTTTGATGGGAACTTAATTAGAGCTGTGGACTTTGAGACTGCTTCACTAATAAATCTTAGAAAGTTGTCAATTCTGCCCAACGGAAAATTTATAGTGGAAGGGAAATTTTCACCTACAGTTTCTGCTTTAATCAAATTAGATGCAGATTGGAATGTAGAAGATGCTCGAAATTTTAACTCGGGAGACCAGGGAACTTCAAATTTTTCGAAAAATAAAACCCACTCCGTCATTGGCAGTAATATCTATCAAACCTGGTCAAATAATGGTTTGATTCGTTTACAAAAAATTCCCAGTTCTTTATCTTCCGAATGTCCGAGTACACCTATTGAAATTAGCACTGTTCCCTTTGTTTTTAGCGGACAAGATTCTGATTTCCAAACAGTCGACTTTCAGATAGATATCGCTGATTTCGCCCCCGAAACCTATGATTTTCCCTATGATTACGCTGTTGTTTGCTCTTCGAATACTACCGCAGACTTAGCCAATATATCTGTCGAATTTCAAGACTCCTATTGTCAAAGTGGAACAGTTTTTCTCAACTATTCTATTTGTAATTTGGGAGAAGAAATACTTGCTGCGGGTTTACCAGTTTCTGCTTTTGGACAAGACCCGACTGTCGTTTCTGCTAGTCCCACGCAGACATTTAATTTGCCAGAAAGCATTGCCCCTAGTAGTTGTTATGAGGGTGCTTTTCAGGTTGAAGGATATGATGAATTTTATCTCGTGGTCAATGAAGACGGGACTCAAACTACGCCCTTTGATTTAGATAATTTTTCAAGTGAATTTGTATCAGAATGTACTTTCCTTGACAACATCGCTGCTGTTTCTAATATAGAGGATGTAGCTCTTTTTATCGGAACACAAAGCTTTCAGTTTTGCGAAGGCGAACCTTTCGAATTCAATGGACTCGACTATACAGAAAGCGCAACAGTCAGTCAAAATTTGCCTTCTTCTGGAGGTTGTGACTCCATTAGTATTACACAAATTGAGATGCTACCACAGGTATTTACAGAAGAAACTTTAGAATATCTAGAGGGAGAAACTGCGACTGTTTTTGGAAGTAATTATACCGAAGACACCGTAGTTCAACAAACTTTTAATGCAGAAAATGGCTGCGATTCTACACATCAAGTAACTCTTGTTTTTTTAGCCCCGCCAAGTCCAGAATGTGAAGTAAATAGTTTTCAAATGAGTTTTTCGATGCCTGGTGAATTGGTTTACGGAACACGAGTTATTGAACTAGAAAATGCTCCTTTGGCTTCATTTTATCTACCTAATGGTTCACAAATAGATTTTAATTGCCTAACTCAATTTGATAATCAAGGTCAAGTCATTTGGTCAAAAAATTATAACTATGCACAAAATGTACGCGTCAATGAATTACTAAAAGCCAACGACGGCGGTATTTTAGTAAACAGTGGTGTCAATGGCGAAAGCATCCTACAAAAAACGGATGCTAATGGAAATTGGCAGTGGTCAAAAAAATATACCTATGGTTCTCTTTCTACAAATTTCAACACATTAGTATCTGAAACAAATGGTGCGTTAACACTAGCAGGACAAACTATAGAAGGGTTTATTGTAGGTAATAGAGCCGCCTTAATGCATACCGACAATCAGGGTTTTGTGATTTGGAAAAAAAGATTTGCCGCAGAAATGAATTCATCTGGAGACCAGACTCTTTCCATTACCGACATGATAAAGTTGCCATCGGGAGAGTATATCGTCACAGGAAAAGCTTACGGTGAATTTATGTTGGCGGCGTTTTCAAATATGGGAGAGTTCCTATGGGGTAAACATTTTGACAAAGAAATGCCGTACTTCCAAGAATCTATAGTTTTAAATGAAGACCAAACAGGATTTTATATCCTCTATGAGTCTGGTCCTAACTTTAATCTTGGCGGTATTGGTTTGGCTGAATTTGACTTGGCAGGCAATCAACTTTTTGCGCGCGAATATACAGTAGACGGCGGATTGACACCTGGACATTTGACAGTTTTAAATGATGGCAGTTTAGTTATCGACGGTTCATTCCAATTCTTTTGGTCTGGTCCCAAAAGTCCTTTTTTCTTACGGTTAGATGCTAATAAAGAAATCATCGGAGCAGTAAAGCAAGATGCTTTTGGAGACCAATCTACCGTTGAAAGTTCCGCAAAAACACATGCTGTTATTGGAGAAAACATCTATTCTATCCAAGAAAATTATGAGCAAAATAATAGTCTTTGGGCAGGTTCATTGCATGCACTTCCTCTTTCTTTGGAAAGCGAGTGTACTACCGAGGATTTGACATTTTCCTACACTGATTTAAGCTTCCCCGTGAGCAATTTTTCTGTACAGGAACTTGATAATCAGCTAACAACAGAAGACCTCATTCCGCAAGTTTCTAACTCTGTATTAATACAAAATTTTGCTTGCGAGTCATCTGCTGGCAGCAATTTATCTACATCCGAAACACTTCAATTTTGTGCGGGAGAAACAGCGCAAGTACTCGGTAATGAATATACAGAAAATACCGTCGTCGAAGAAAATTTGGTTTCCATATCTGGTTGCGACTCTTTGCACCAAATTGAAATCATATTTTTAGACGAGATTTTCACATCTGAAACGGTTGAAGCTTGCGAAGGAGAAACGATTTCGATATTTGGAAATAATTATACTTCAGCGGGAGTTTTTCAAGAGACGTCCTTATCCTTTCAAGGATGTGACTCTACACATCAAGTCTTTCTTAATTTTAATCAGCCTACTTTTCAAAATGAAACTTTTCAAGTCTGTGAAGGGGATATCATTACCGTTTTTGGTAATCCTGTGACAGAAAGCGGCGATTATTCAGGTATATTCATCGGTAGTAATGGTTGTGATTCGACTTTGACAATTTCAATTACCTTTTTAGAAAATGTCTCCACATCTGAGTCTTTACAATTTTGCGCAGGCGAAATAGCAACAGTTTTTGGTAATGAATATACTGAAAGTACTGTGGTCCAACAATCTTTCAATACTCCTGAAAGTTGTGACTCTACCCATACAGTGACCATTACATTTTTTGAAAACGTAGAAACCTCCGAGACCATTCAAGCTTGTACAGGGGAAACCTTAACCGTATTAGGACAGACGCTGACAGAAAATACCCTAATAGAACAGGCATTATTGACAGAAGACGGCTGTGATTCTTTGCATCAAATAGAAGTCATCTTCCTAGAAGAGATTTTCACATCCGAAACGATTGAAGCTTGTGAAGGAGAAACGATTTCGGTATTTGGCAATAACTATACTGCATCGGGAGTTTTTGAGGAAACATTTCTGTCCTTTCAAGAATGTGATTCTACTCATCAAGTCATTCTTAATTTTAATCAGCCTACTTTTCAAAATGAAACTTTTCAAGCCTGTGAAGGGGATATCATTACCGTTTTTGGTAATCCTGTGACGGAAAGTGGCGATTATTCAGGTATATTCATCGGTAGTAATGGCTGTGATTCGACTTTGACTATATCAGTTAACTTTCTAGAAAATATATCAACATCAGAATCTTTACAATTTTGCGAAGGCGAAATAGCAACAGTCTTCGGCAATGAATATACTGAAAGTACGGTGGTTGAACAGACTTTCAATACCGCCGAAAGTTGTGATTCCACACATACTGTAACGATTACTTTCTTCGAAAATGTGCAAACCTCTGAGACCATTGAAGCTTGTGAAGGAGAGACTTTAACCTTATTCGGACAGCCGATTACTGAAGATACTACTATCGAACAGCCATTCCTGACAGAAAATGGTTGTGATTCTCTTCATAGTGTAATTGTAGTTTTCACTGACATTATCAACACTTTTGAAACGGTGACTGGCTGTACAGGAGAGGCGCTTATAGTATTCGGAAATGAAGTTTTTGATGACACTGTTATTGAAGAAACATTCCTTTCCAATTTTGGATGTGATTCCGTTCATCAGATTACTGTTCTATTTTTAGAGAATGCGACTACTTTTGAAACTCTTGAATTTTGCGAAGGGGAGAGTACTACTATTTTTGGAAATACCTATACTGAAAATAGTATTGCAGAGCAAACGCTTCCCGCCGAAAACGGCTGCGACTCCACACATCAAGTCACTCTAATTTTTAATGAAGTATTTAATACCGAGGAAATATTTGATTTATGTGAGGGCGAATCTGTTTTCGTCTTTGGAAATGAAATTACGTCTACTCAAACCTTATCTGAAACCTTTACCGCTGAAAATGGATGTGACTCTATACATCAAATCTCAGTAACCGTTTTTGAAAATGTTTTCACTTATGATGTTCAAGAATATTGCGAAGGAGAAACCGCCATTGTATTTGGAAATACCATAAGCGAAAATGATGTCTTGACAGAAAATTTCAACTCGCAAAATGGCTGTGACTCCTTACATGAAATCACGGTTATCTTTAATGAAGAAATCAATATTTTCCTCATTGATACTATTTGCTATGGAGACAGTTTAGAAATATTTGACGCACTTATTCTCAATTCAGGAAATTACGAATTTATTTCTCCTGGCATTGACGAAGACTGCGATACGACAAGGTATCTTAGTTTAGAAGTTTTGCCCGAAATTCAATATGAATTGCCTTTAGACACGCTTATCCCTGTAGGTATGGGTTGGCAAATACCTTTGCAAACAAGTAATGACAATTTAAATTTTGAGTGGTCACCAGCCGATAATTTAAGTTGTACAGATTGTCAGAGCCCTCTTGCCATTGCGGAAACCAATCAAACTTACACCGTATTAATAACTAATGAATTAGGCTGCTCAACATCTGCGCGAATTAAAGTAGCTGTTGACCCTGTTCCTGCATTTTTTATTCCTCAAGCCTTTAGTCCTAATGGTGATGAGGCAAATGACTATTTTACAGTTTTTGGAAATGAGAAAATAGAGCTCATTGAAGAAATGCAAATTTTTGACCGTTGGGGTACGCTTATTTTTTCTCAGCAAAATTTTGCTCCTAATATACCTGAACTTGGATGGAATGGAATCTTTAGAGAACAAAAAGCTAATAGTAGAGTATTTCTTTACGTTATTCGATTGAGACAAGTTGACGGTAAAGTGATAGACGCAGTTGGTGATGTATTATTGACTCATTAGAGTTAACAAACGTATTCCCATTATAAAATCTCTTCTAAAAAAAACATCTTCTCTTTCAAGAAAGAGAAGATGTTTTTTTTCAATTCTAATTTTATTGTTAAAATTTAAACATTCCCTTCGTTTTCCTTTCTAAATGTTCTCTTAAAAAACTCTCTCCAAGTTAAATTTTCTTTATTCTACCTTTACAAAATACGATTTTGACAATCTCGGTCTTAAATTTGAACCTAGGTACACCTACAAAGTCTCTCAATACTCGCAAAAATCGTCTTCTTGGTTACATATTTTTTCGATATATAATCGTTTCATTTCGCGGACTTGTTAACTTTGCACGCTACTTTAGAGCAACAACTAACTAAAAACCTCTTTTGACTTTTTTAGATGTTAGATTTTAGACCTTAGATGTTAGACTTTTAATCAAAAAAAAACATCAACATCTATTATTCTTACGTCAGTATTTTCATTCAAAAGAAACAAAAAGCATTCTCGACATGAGAGTATTATTTATCCTATTCGCACTCATTTTCGGTTTTTCCGTTAATGCTGACGCACAAATTTTCAGTCCCGTTGAATGGACTTTCAATTATGAAGAGGCTGGCGCACCAAATGAGTATAATTTAATTTTTAAAGCAAAGATTGACGAGGGTTGGTCTGTCTACTCGCAATATTTAGAAAGCGATGAGGGTCCAGTAGCAACTGAATTTAATTTTGATGCTGGAGACCATTATTCTACTATCGGAAAAAACGAAGAAAGTGGTAATCTTAAGACGAATTATGACAAGGTCTTTGAGATGAATTTGACAAAATTCACCAAGTCTGGTGTTTTCACTCAAAAAATTAAGGTCACTGATGCCTCTAAACCTATTACAGGTTATTTGACCTTTATGACTTGTGACGATGAGCGTTGTTTGCCGCCGACAGATGTTGATTTTTCTTTCAAAATTACTCCTAAGACAGGAAGTACCGCTCCGGCAGAAAAGAAGAAGACTTCTCCTAAAGTAATGGAGAAAACAGAGACCGCAGCAACAACACAAAAACCTGCGGAGGTAAAAAAGCCAATGCCCACAGCTGTACCAACACAGCCGAAAAAAGTAGCTCAACAAAAAAGTAATACAAATACGACAGCGCAAACTTCTACGGTTGCTACACAAAAGAAAGAAGAAGCTGTACCTACGACTCCAATAACAACTCCAACACCTAAAAAGAAAAAAATCTTCAAACCCGTTACTTGGGCTTGGGAAAGTAAGGATTTAGGAAACGAGGAGTATGACTTGATTTTTACGGCTAATATTGAGGAGGGCTGGTCAGTCTATTCGCAGTATTTAGAGAGCGACGACGGACCTGTTGCAACTGGTTTCTACTTTGAAGAAGGTGACCACTATACAAAAGTTGGTAAGAACAAAGAAAGTGGTAATGTCAAAACAAAGTATGATAAGGTCTTTGAGATGAATTTAACGAAATTCACTCAGAAAGGAATATTTACACAACGTGTAAAAGCAACAGACGCCTCTACACCAATTAAAGGTTACTTGGAGTTTATGACTTGTGACAACGAGCGTTGTTTGCCTCCAACAGAAGTTGACTTTGTTTTCTATCCAAATGGAGAAGACGCCTCAGCAGCAATCACAGATACAAGTGGAGGTCCAAACATGAGCACAGGACCAAATGGTGGCGCAGCAATCAATCAAGCTATTCCAACCTTAGTAGCTGGTAATGAAAGCCCTCTAGGCGATTGTGGAGGTGTTAATTTAACCGAAAGCAGAAGTCTTTTATTGACTTTTATTATGGGTTTCTTGGGCGGTTTAGTTGCCTTGTTTACACCATGTGTTTTTCCGATGATTCCTTTGACTGTGAGTTTCTTTACGCCACCAGCATCTAAAGATAAGAAAGTTAATCAACGTGCAGGAGCTATCAAGAATGCTTTGATTTATGGCGCATCTATCATTGGAATTTACGTAGCCATTGGGCTGCTGATAACTGGGCTCTTTGGCGCCACAGCCCTACAAGACCTTTCGACAAACTGGATTGCGAATGTCGCTTTCTTCTTAATCTTTGTCGTGTTTGCATTCTCATTCTTTGGATATTTTGAAATCACTTTACCTGCATCTTGGTCGACAAAAACGGACCAAATGGCAGACAAAGGTGGTCTTTTAGGTATCTTCTTTATGGCATTTACTTTAGCCTTGGTTTCCTTCTCCTGTACGGGTCCGATTATCGGTTCGGCATTGGTTGAGTCTGCGGATTCTACATCTGGTCCATTGGTTGTGATGTTAGGATTTTCATCTGCCTTGGCTTTGCCATTTACCTTATTTGCAATTTTCCCAGGTTGGTTAAATTCACTACCTCAAGCTGGTGGTTGGATGACATCATTGAAAGTTGTTTTAGGATTTTTAGAATTAGCACTAGCATTAAAATTCTTATCGGTTGCCGATTTGACAATGCACTGGGGCATCTTACCTTACGAAGTATTCTTGGGTGCATGGGTTTTAATCTTTGCTGCTATGACGGCTTATTTGTTCGGGCTTATTCGTTTTCCGCATGACCCACCAAAAGCGAATTTGACAACAGCACGTAAAGGATTCGGTGTATTAGCGGCGGTGTGCACAATTTATATTGCACTTGGTTTTACCGTTAATGACAAAGGCGTTTACAATACGCCTTCTGCTTTAAGTGGTTTGACTCCTCCTGCTAATTATAATATTTTGTTGGAGAAAAATAAAGTTGACCCTGCCATCAAAGCACAATTTCCTTCTTTCACGAAATGTGCACATGATTTAGATTGTTTCAAGGATTACTACGAAGGTTTAGAATATGCGAAGCAAAAAAACCTACCGATATTAATTGATTTTACTGGACACGGTTGTGTAAACTGTCGTAAAGTTGAGGACAATATCTGGGTGCGTGATAAGACTTGGTCAAGTATTCAAGATGATTTCGTTTTGATTTCGTTGTATACTGATGACCGTAAAAAGTTAGAAACGCCACTTTATTCTGTAGCATCTGAGCAAAAATTGCGGACGGTGGGAAGTAAATGGCAAGATTTCCAAATTGCAAATTTTGACCAAAACTCTCAACCGCTATATGTCATGATTTCGGCTGACGAAGAAGTATTAGGTACGCCAAGTGGCTATGATACTTTATCTGACCCAGATGATTATCAAGAGTTTTTGGAATGTGGATTGACTACTTATAAAGCTAAAACTGCGCGTGGTAAGCAGACTTCTATGAAGTAGGCGTAAGTCACAGAGGTAGAAAGGGTGAAAGTTTCCAGTAGGAGGCTTTCACCTTTTTTTTGTATATTAAAAAAAAACTACCTTTGGTTTAATCTGATTAAACCCCATATATTCAGCAATATAGACACACAACATCATCACCGACATTCTGCCAAGAATAAAAAACAAACTTGCGACAGATTGCATCAACAAAGGCTCAATAGATAACACAGGAGTAGGAACCACTAATGTTAATGATGTCTTTGATGATGTTCCGACTATTGAAATTGAGAAAGTGGTGGATGGGGAGAAGATTCATATGCAGGATGCTGAC
>CALDUB010000106.1 GCA_937923465.1 uncultured Saprospiraceae bacterium | reverse complement strand
TTTAATTCCTTTTGAAACTTCGATTTTCTCACTCTATGCCATGTCAGGGGGTAAATCGCCTCCAAGGAAATCTTATTATTATTCAATCTTTTTTCACTTACTTTATTCTTCTTCTCCTGTAATCATATCAATTCCTCCTTCCGCCATAATGCGTACTCGGTTAGCTCCATCGATGATTTTATCCAAAGAAAATTTTAGCGTATTGTTTAATAAACTTTGCTCTGTTTCTTTTAAACGCTGAAATTCCTTGATGAGGTAGAAGTATGATTCTGAACTAAAATAAGTCGTAAAGTGTATGGCAATATCACGGTGTGCGTAAGTGCCACCATATCGTCCAGACACCGACCTAATGCCGATAGCATTTGTACCTTCAATCCACTTCTTGACAGACAAGGTAAAACTATGTGAACTTGCCAAATCTCTAAAACGGTCGGAATCGACCGTTTTAAAATCAGGATTATAGTGCTGTTCCCAAAGACCTAAAAACTCCAAGTTACTGCGATTACGCAGATAATTTTTAATGATATCAGTCGCATTACCGTCTTTCGAGGTCTTGGCAATATCTGTAATACAAATGTACTCACCATGCTTAGTTTGCTCTATCCGAACTGGGCTGCCTTGTACTTCTATTATGAGTTTTTTCTTCATAGTATAATTTTTTTCTATTATATCTGCTTGCCTACTTGCGAAGGCAATCTTCCAGTAGTAGATACAAACGACTACTTATATTTGGAAGGCGTGCTTAATAAGCTCTGTTTAAGTTAATGAGTTCTTATACTTTCCCTACTATCTCACCAAATTATTTTACATTTATTATTCAGATTCATCATAGCCTATAATTCCCCGAAGTCGTTCTGTTGGTGTAAAATATTTTCCTCCCTTTACGCTACGTATCATTATATTGAGTGAATGTGTAATTTCAGGAAGACGATTTTCAATAGACTCATCCGCATAATAATCAAGCATCATTTTCATATCCCGCATATTCCCAAGCACAGAGCGACTATTTGTCTTTACAAATCTAAATGTTCTATCTTCTGGAAGTAATTTTTCAAATTGCTGTGATGACCGCCCAATTTCCTGTACAAAAAACGCCTTCATATTCTCCTTAAACAACTGTTGAATATTAATGTATTCCTTCCTCGTCCCCGCATAAAACATAAATGCCGTGAGAGATTGTGCGTGAACACAAAGGAAATAGTTTTTTCGCTTGACGGTTATCAAATCTACATACCAGGTATGTAAGTCAATTTCCGTTTTAATATTTTCAATAGGCTGATACTTTTTCAATTTATCAAGTACCTTTTTTGTGCAGCAGAGAATCATACCCTATGTAATTTTCAATGTATAGATTTCAACAAAAATACACTGCATTCTTCACAGATAAGCTCGATTCGTAATTTTTGTAGAAAATCAGTTCAAAACAATAGTAGATAGCACGAATCAGTACAACCCATTCGAACTGAATAACCAACTGATTTATAGACACTTACAAGCATCAGTTCAAAAGCACGAATTAAAACGCACATTTAGACAACACCCTCCTTTACGTAATGAAAATGAAATTTAGAGAAATTTCACTCCGCAGATATGAATATGAAGCAGAGAAATGCGGTACAGAAATACTAACAACTTTAAGTAAAAAAAATGAAAATAAGAACAGAAACAACATGGACATCTCGCATTTCAATCCCCTAAGTAGAACACATCACTAATTTCGTCATTCCTGACAAAAAACATCCCTGAAATCAAAAAATACTCTATTTCTCCAAAAAAACATCACTTTACACCAAAGTTTTTTTAGCCTCTAAAAACAGTCTAAACCTGTTCTGGTAACAAAATTTACAATTTTAAATATTTGACAATCAATTATTTACGTTAAAAAATCGGCTACCGCTACCGACCTCTTCATTTTGCTTCAAATCCCTTCAATTGGTTTCAAATAAAGACTGATTGAGGGGATTTTTCTTTTAAGGTGGTTCAAGTTAACTCCTTTTAAAATTTTCTTTACAAAAAAAATCGACCCTAAATCTCACAGATTCAGGGTCGAAATATATCATCTAAAAGACTCTATAACTTAACCTATTGCTATTATAAAAAATTTGGTCTTAGAGCTTGTCTAAAAATTTATCAAACTGAAAGCCAGCAGCTTACGGTTCTGCCTAAAAGTTTTTCTGCGACTTTATCGAGATAAACGAGTAGGAAAAGTTGACGGCAGAACCGTAAGATGTTGGCTTTCAGGAAGATAAAATTTAGACAAGCTCTTAGTCGCATCTTTGAATACCTCATTCTTATTTGTTAAGTTTTCAAAAACGCCTGCGTCTGACCTTATTTACCCCAAACCCCTTTCATTGCTGTCATTTTACCTTCCAATAACTCCCCATCGCTTTCTTCCACGATTACTTCTAATTTCGAATAGACTTCACCTGGGAAAAAGATTTCTGTAAAAACATCTTGTCCATTATCGACAAATATCTCAATAGAAGAAACATCTATCAAGGCACGAATATTAAATTCCTTAGATGTGCTTGTTCTCCGTTTTTGATGAAGCGTAGGAAAATCCTCTGAGAAGGAAATATTTCCGCTTTTCCTCCTGTCAAAGAATAATTTATTAGTCTCTGCATCTAAATAAAAATCAATAAATTCCCCTAAATCATTAGATAACTTAAAACCATACATGCCACTTTTTCCAATTTGCATCTTCATAGATATATCTGCCAATCCACTCGAAGGAAGTGTCGTGGGTTTATCTAACGCAACATCTTTTAACTCTTCTGTGTGTAGTTTATTTAATTCTTCTACTGGTTTTCCTGTTAAAGTTGGAATACCGTCCATATCCTGAATACCTAAAACCCAGGGTATTGTCATGGCAGAACGCCATTTAGTTGTTGGGACTACTTGTGCATAAGCCCAATTACTCATCCAACCGATAAATATTCTTCGTCCGTCTTCCGCAGGAATATCTGACCAAGTAACGCCTGCATAATTATCCGCCCCAGCATCTAACCAAACAGATTTACTTTTTTCGGAATAAGCAACTTCATCCGCAAAAGTAATTTGGTCTACATTAATGTGCCCCCAAGCTTTTGTATGTTTGTCTATGATTTTAATTTGTGCTTTTTGACCAATATAAGCCTCAACATTCCAGCCCTTCCAAGATAATTTTTCTGAATTATTTCCTTCTGCTGCTCTAACTTGTTTCCCATCCACAAATAGTCCTATGTATGTAAAACCTCGATGATTGCCTCCTCCGATTAGAAAGTTAATTGCTTTTTTTTCAATGATAAATTCTTTAGAAGTTAAACTTCCTACACTACTATCTCCCTCATGATAAGAATTTGCCAAAGCTTTGCCTTCATAGCCTTTGACTACTTGTTGACGTGGTAAAGTACCAGCTATTGGTTGCTGACCAAAAGCCTTCCCTTCTACCGTCCATTCACTATAATCTTTTTCAAAATTTTCAAATACTTCCCCTTTTGGCGTATTCGCTGGAAGCGTTCCCAGCAATTTCATAAAGTCTTCGTTTATTGTAAATTCTGTTCCGTCAAAATCACCAATAAAATATTGTAGTCCAGAGCCTCCATTCGGGTTTCCTGGATTCATATTTTGCAAAATAACCCAGTGTTCCTTTCCATTTTCGTCTTTTAGGGGAAACAAATCTGGGCATTCCCATACCCCGTCATGACTACCTATATTTTTTCCAAATTTAGATAATACTGACCAGCTTTTTAAGTCTTTAGAACCATAAATCATCAAATGGTCTAAGGCAGCTACCACCATTATCCAGCTTTTGGTATCCTCATACCAGATTACCTTTGGGTCTCTAAAATCGCGGATACCGGGATTATCAATTACTGGATTTCCCTCATATTTCGTCCACGTTCTTCCTTTGTCGTTACTATAGGCAATGCCTTGTGTTTGAAAATCATCTTCTAAACCAGCTTGCTCTTTTGCCATGTCATGGTAACTAAAAATAGCTACTAAAGGTGGTTTATCCCCTTCTCCAAAACCACTGGTATTTTTCCAATCAACTACCGCAGAACCAGAGAATATTAATCCATGTTCATCAGGATATAGTGCTATTGGCAAATGTTCCCAATGCATTAAGTCCTCACTTACGGCATGCCCCCAGTGCATAGGTCCCCAAGTATTTCCTTCTGGGTAATATTGATAAAAAAGATGATATTCTCCTTCGTAGAAAACCATACCATTGGGGTCATTCATCCAGTTGGCTTCTGGCGTAAAGTGGAATTGAGGACGGTGTTTTTCGGAATAATATTCAGATACTACAGGAGCATCATTTTTGGAGTCACTATCTGTCACTGTACCTGCATAAGCTAAACATAAGACTACCAACACAGATAATAATAATCCTTTACCT
>CALDUB010000105.1 GCA_937923465.1 uncultured Saprospiraceae bacterium | reverse complement strand
TTCAATGGAACGGGCAATAATGAAGGTTATGCTGACTTTACGGAGGAAGCGATTAGTTTGGAAGCAAATAATCCAATCACGGTACAATTGTATCCTGTTAGTTTAAATATCAATCCTACGGACAAACCTCTTTACATGCGTATCTGGGCAGATTTGAATGATGACGGCGACTTCTTCGATGACAACGAAATGGTCTTTGAAACAATGTCAAATGACGCTGCTATCGCTGAATTCCCTTATCCGACAATCACGGAAGATACAGAAATGCCTATTCGCGTAGCTGTGGCAGAATTTCAATATCCAGAGGTTTGTGCAGATTTTACACAAGGAGAAGTAGAGGATTATTTACTCTTCTTACCTTATGTTGAAGAGCCTCACGATGACACACGCGGCAGTAGTAGCAGTGTGAATATTTTCCCGAATCCCGCGGATGAATATGTGACGGTAGATTTGACAGATTACGAAGGTCAAGAAGTGACAATTCGTGTTATAAATCAGCTTGGCAAAGTATATCAATCTGCCAGAATTGATGCCGCCACGGAGAAATACCGCATTGATTTACAGAAATTTATCGACGGTATGTATTTCTTAGAAATCAGTACTGCGGGTCGTCGTACTGTGACGGAGAAGTTGGTTATTGATAAGCTTTATGGTTGGAAAGCAACTAAATAAGTTTATAGTTTGAATAAGAAAGCCCACGCCAATTTGAATTGGAGTGGGCTTTTTTATTCTGGTGAACTGTTTGAATTTAAATAAATTCTTAGTTTTAAAATATCGCAAGTTTATCCCTTCTTCTTCACCATTTTTTGCATAAAGATATTGCTCGGGACAGTGATTAGTTCATCATCATCCGTTTTAATAATCACAAAAAACAACCCGATATCACTGACGCGCCCTTCCACATTAAAATCTTTTTCCATGATAATAATCTTGTCATCTAACTTCACAGAGTGATTAAAAAATAAAATCAAGCCTGCCGTAATATTTGACAAAATAGACCATTGCGCAAATAATGCCACTCCAACTACGGCAAGCACAGAAGATAAAAACACAACTATTTCTGAACTTTGAACTCCCCAAATCATCACAACAACCGTCATCGTGACCAACAGCATCACGGTGTTAATTATCTTACGAACTATCTTTCCGCGTGTTTTTTGGAGTAAATGCTCGACAACGGTGCGTTCGATTGACTTGCTTAAAATAAATCTTCCAGCAAAGAAAAGAAGTATGACGACTAACGTTTCTACTATTTTAAATTCGAGTGAATTCATATGTTTTTTTATAATTATTTGATATATTTCCTCAACAATATTCTCTTCTTAGCTGGTATTGCTTTACTGCTTGCTGCAATTTTTAATAAGTCTTGGTTCTTTTCTTTGGCATGAATTAAATGGAATAAGTCTGCTACCGTCAGGCTATTTTCAGGGCGCTCGACTAATGTAAACTCATCATTAACATCAACGGAGCCTTCTTCTATAATACTCAAATATGTCCCTCCAAAACCATGTTGAATAAATTGCTTTAAAACTTTTTGAGTTCCAAACTTATGTCCAAATTTATAACAAGGCTCTCTGTATTGCGAGACCTGAACCAATGCCTCTCCTACCCTATAAATATCCCCTAAATAAACTGTTCTTTCATCAAAATCAGATACCGTTAGATTTTCACCAAACATGCCCCAGGACCACTCTAAATCTGGGTATAAATTTTTCCAGTACGGATATTGCTCAGAAGAGAATATGTAACAAGCTTTGTAAAAGCCGCCATGATTTAAACGATTAGAAACCTCATCGGTTAAAACATCATTTTTTGTTAGATAAATTGGCTTGCCAGTAGGCTTTTTATAGATACCTGTGGTTTCTTCTTTCCCATTCCACATGAAAGTAGTTGGTTTTCCTAGATTCGTTGAGATTATTTTCATTGAGTATTGAGTATTGATTTCAGATTTGATTTAGAAACAATGCAAATATATTTATCTAAACCTCGGTATCCAACATTTAACAGCTCTTTTATAATCTGTATAAGATTTTCCAAATCTCACCTCAAGGTCTTCCTCCTCTACTGGACGAACCAATATATGCCACAAAACAGCACCACTCAAAGCATATAAAACGACCAAATAAGAACCGACGATAATACCGACACAGACGCCTTGCCCTATCCCCGCTACCGCCATTGGATTTCTAACAAATCTGTAGGGTCCTTCGATGACTAACTCACTTGGACAATCTAAAGGTAAGGGCGTTCCGTTTCCAAACCAACTCATGGTATAGCCACTATATATTCCGATTAAACTAAAAAAGCAGAAGAGTATCCAACCGATTTCTTGCAAAGGTTCGAATCCTTTAATCTGAAAGGTTGTTTCGATTTTTAAGATTACTGCTGGTAGCAGATATAGAAAGATGAACCAAAAAACAGTGGTTTGTAAGAATGTCTTTGTGAGATTCCAGCTTGGATTATTTGACTTGGATGGTTTGAAAATGGATAATGGATTTTTCATAAATAATCATTTGGAATTGAACATTTAGAATTAGGAAGTTGTTTGAAGATTTGGTTACAATAAACTTGTTACGAAAGTAAAAACCGTCTCCACTTTCAAATTAAAATCGACTTTCATTTAGCTAAAATCATCTATGACTGTTGATGGTTTACTTTTTGCTCTGTTTAATAGAGAGTAAATTCCTGATAAATACGCTTTTCCAGTCTAGAAACGATAATCATAATATGAAAAAATTTACATTAAACGATATGCCTGCTCAACAGGGTAAAATTGCCATTGTAACTGGAGCAAATAACGGTATCGGTTATGAGACAGCCTTAGGATTAGCCAATAAAGGTGCTAAAGTCATCATGGCTTGCAGAAATCCAAAGAAAGCGGAAAATGCTATTAGTCGCATTAAAGAGGAATTGCCAAAAGCAGATTTAATCTTTATCCCTCTTGACTTGAGTAGTCTAAAGAGTGTGCGAAACTTTGCAGATACATTTAAAAAAAAGTATCAAAAACTGGATATTTTAGTCAACAATGCGGGTATTATGATACCGCCTTTTTCTAAAACGGAAGATGGTTTTGAGAGTCAAATGGGCGTAAATTATTTTGCCCATTTTCTATTGACGGGTCTGCTTATGAATGAACTAAATGCGTCAGCACAAGCAAGAGTAGTTGCACTGAGTAGCGTGGTGCATAAAATGGGAAAGATTTCATTTAGTAATCTGAATGCCGAAAAAAGATACTCAAAAGTAGGCGCTTATAGTCAGAGCAAGTTGGCTTGTATGATGTTTGCTTATGAGTTGGACAGAAGACTGAAAAAAGCGAATAGTTCTGTGATTTCGGTAGTGGCACACCCTGGTGTCTCTGCTACTAGTCTGCTGCAATATATACCAAAAATTGTGACTACAATTCTCCTCCCCCTCACAAGCCCGATTATGAATACCCCAAAGCAGGCGGCGATGCCTTCTTTAATGGCGGCATTGGATACATCCGTAAAAGGTGGCGATTTTTTCGGTCCTACTGGTTTTGGTGACATGAGTGGTGAACCTGCTAAAGTGGCGTCTAAACCTCACTCTCATAATCAAGATATTGCTAAAAAACTATGGGAAACTTCTGAGAAATTACTCAGTTTTAAGTTTGGGGTGTGATTTTAAGACTAGTCTTAAAAACGAAAATAGGAGAAATCCCGAACTTTCAAGTTGAAAGTTCGGGATTTCTCTTTTTATTAGACTATTGTTCTTTTAGTACTTGTTTCTCTCGTGCCGCCGCTCTGCGGCTTAAAAACTAATGAGAATTAATATCTACCAAGCGTGTCGCCGCTCTGCGACTTCTAAGAATTTATGAAATTTTAAAATATAACTTGATTATTCTCCAAATAGGCACAGTGTGCCTTGCCGTTTGGTAGAATATAACAGTTTAATTATTTTTAAAGCCGCAGCGCGGTGACACGAAAAATTCGGGATAACTTCTGTTTTTGTCTTTACACTAAAAAGCTAACCAATTATTGACGCTCGTATTTCGGTACGAAATGATTCAAATACAAAATCATCGCAACATAAGTTAAAATCAAAGTAGGGACATTCGAATTGAAGCCCATGTTAAACTCAGGAATACCCAACAATTCTCTAAAAGAAGTCGTCGCGATACTCAACATAAAAACGATACCAAAGACAAACAAACCTATCACTGATGCTTTATTTTTCGCGGTACGCTGAATGCCTGCTTTAGCTTCTTGCTGAAAGTAATACCAAAGAACAGCTACTATAAAAATTGCCTCAATTCCTATGGCAAGAAAAGGATTTGAAGCATAAAGACCTAAGGCTATATCTTGCGTTTCTGCTCCAAAAATATGATGCGCATGACCTGAAAACAAGTCTAAAACAAAATGCACAACGACTAAAGAGGCGCCTGCCAAAGCAATTTTAGTATTCTTAAACAGTAATTTTCCTGCTAAAAAAGTAATAAGTACCCAAAATATCTGAGGCAGCAAATCATGGCTGTAAAGCATGTCAACGGCTAAATTCCTTAAGGTTGTGTCAAATACATCCGTTGGTCCCGTCTGTTCTAAACCTAAGTAATGAAAGGTGAACCACAACAAATCTTGTAGCTGTGAAGCGATTAAAAAAAATATCAAAGTTCCTTTAGGAAACTTTTGATTTGCAATTAAAGCGGTAGCGAAATGTCCTGCTAACATAGGTGAGTGTTTTGATTATTTTCGTTCTCCGTCAAATCGTGTGACAGGAAAAAAATGAACCGCTAAAATCAAATAAATACTTAGCTTTTTATTTTTTTCATGTCACATTCACACGATTTGACGGAGAACCATTATTTTTTGTAATTTTACTTCTAAATTAAAAGCAAAGATATAATATTACTTCTATAATAGAAGTAAAAAACAATATTACTTTCAAAACAGAAGTAAAATGATAAAGAAATTTCGCTCCTCATGCCCTATCGCGTCTACCTTGGATATCTTGGGTGATAAATGGTCATTGCTTCTAATACGCGATATGTTGATTAAAGGAAAGAAGACATATAAGGAATTCTCTTTGTCTGATGAGAAGATTGCGACAGGGATTTTAGCATCTAGACTAAAGCAGTTGGAAGCTTTTGGTTTCATCACGAAAAGAAAGCTACCTGATAACAAAAAAGAAAATATTTATCTATTAACCGAAAAAGGTATTGACTTAGCTCCGTTAATAGTAGAAGTTACTTTGTGGGGAGAGAAACATATGCGGGTACATAACCCCAGGATAAATTCTTATGATGAATTAAAAGCTGATAAGACCCTGGCTATCAATATGGTGACGGAAAATTACAGGAAAGTTGCGGCACAAATTATTGGTTAAAAATAGATTTCATAGACTTATTTAAAACAGCATTCTTACTATGAATAAATTCGATAGAGTCATTTCTATTCTCATTTTATTGCAGACAAAAAAAATCATCACGGCTTCAAATATTGCAGAGCGATTTGAAATCAGTTTGCGTACCGTTTATCGTGATATCAATACTTTAAAAAATTCGGGAATTCCAATTATTGGTGACCCTGGCATCGGCTACTCTATTATGGAGGGCTACCGATTGCCTCCCGTTATGTTTAATGAGGGAGAAGCCTTGTCTTTATTGACTGCTGAAAAATTCATGGCTAACATTACGGATAATGAAACGCAGCAGCATTATTCCGCTGCTATGACCAAAATAAAAGCCGTTCTGCGGAGTTCAGAAAAAGAGGCACTGGATATATTGGATGACTCTATTGCTATTACACCTTATAAATTTGAAGAACACAAACCTTACTTACAAGAACTATTTAAAAGTATTGCGGGTCGTCAACTGATTCAAATTTCCTATAGCAAAGCGGATGGCACTGCATCTGAGCGCACAATAGAGCCCATAGGCTGTTATCACCAAGCCAATAACTGGTACTTGGTGGCTTTTTGTCAACTAAAAAATGACTATCGAACCTTTAAGATGAACCGTATTCAAAAGTTAATCTCTTTGGATAAAACATTCAGTAGGTCTCATATCAACCTTCAAGATTACTTGGAAAACCAAACTAATAGTAAGCAAAAAGAAAGTCAAGTTGTTGAGGTATTGTTTGATTATTCTATTGTTGAACATGCTGATAGGCGAAAATACTATTTTGGTCTAATTGAGGAGGAACGACAAGAAAATGCTGTTCGAATGAAATTTTGGGGCTCTCCCATTGAACTTATGGCGCGTTGGTTGATACCGTTTACTAATAAAGTGACAATATTACAACCCCAAGCCCTCCAAGATAGAATACAGGAATTGAGCAAAGAATTATATGAGCATTACCATCTTTCTGCCGTTGTCAATGAAAAATAATCCACCTCAAAAAACATACTGACATACTGTTGTCAGTAGCCCCATTTACATTTGTGTTATAATTAGGTTAGATAGTTAATCTAAGTAAAACAATTAAATAATTATCAGAATGACAACACAAGAAATCGCAAACAGACTAGTAGAATTATGCAGAATAGGCAATTACGAACAAGCCGTGAAAGAATTATACTCCCCTAATATCGTAAGTGTTGAGCCAGAAGGCGTGCCAAACAGAGTCGTAACAGGTTTGGCAGCGATTGCTGAAAAAGGCAAAAACTTTGAAGCTAAAATAGAAAGTTTTAACTCTAGCGTAGTGACAGACCCTATTGTTGCAGATAATGTTTTCTCTTTAGCTATGTTGATGAATGTCAACATGAAAGGAGTTCCAGTTCCGATAGACATGAATGAAATTTGTGTTTATACAGTCGCAGATGACAAAATTGTAAAAGAAGAATTTTTCTATACGCCACCACCAGCTCAGCAGGCATAACAAATAAGCTATTTAGGCTATAAACTTAGCTCGGAAGACATGTGTTTTTCGAGCTAAGTTTTTTTTAAGTACTCGGACATAAGGAACGCGAAAAAAATAGATTCAGAATCTATTTATACCGCGTTCCTAATTCTACTTTAGGACTCTTGGGTTTCCCGTTCTGACTTGCTTTTTTCACCTCTTCTTTTCTGCGTTTGCTTGCGTGAGTAAAAGGGCTTGCCTACAAAAGAAGCAAAAGAGCATCAAAAACGCACATTTTAGACCTTTTACCTTTCGCTGATAAATTTTGCCTACGTCAAAAAGTATCGAAGGCGACTTTTCAACCCTTCGGGATTGAAAAGACAGGCAAAAAGTCTAAAATTGCTTATTTTTTGACATCCATGAACACTTAATAAAGCACAAAATAGAAGTATCTACTTTTGATGAATACATTATCGATGTGACTTCAACTTAGTTTTATAGATATTCAAACCTTAATTCTAGAGTCTTAATGTAGAATTATTTAGGCTAGTTTTTTATTTATTAGAGGAGGAATAAGAATAGTACCTTATACTCAGATTCCTCCCTACTGTCGGAATGACAAAGAAAGCCTAAAGGTTTTTCTTTGATAAAAAATCCCGAACCTCAGCAAAACTGAAATTCGGGACAATCAAGACTCATAGATAATCTAATATCTCTCCTTATCTAATCACCTCAAAACGACGCCAAACACTACTATTGGTCTCCGTAGAAATAATTTCTAATAAATAAATACCTTCTGCAAAGCTTTGCAAATCAACCTGTTGCATCAATCCATTAGAAGTTTGCGTCTTTACTTTTTGACCAGAAATATTAAACACCGAAATTTCAAAATCAATATCTTCTGTAAATTCAATCGTTAAAAACTGACTTGCTGGATTTGGATATAAGTTAAAAGTATTCCCATCCAAATTAGTAACTGTAGAAAGCAAAGCAATACCGTCACAATCTTCATCTACATCATTATTTACAATCTCTATGGCATCAGGATTAATTGTTGCGTCCATATCGTTACAGTCACCGTCAATCGTCACAAAACCAAAAGGCGGAGTAGCGACACAAGTATCCAAAACAGCCATTTCGTCTCCAAAGCCATCGGAATCATTATCAACGAAATAAGTAAAACGCTCTAACTCTTCATTAACCTGACCGTCGCAATTGTTGTCTTTATCGTCACAGATTTCTATCGCATCTGGATTTACTGTAGCATCTGTATCGTCGCAGTCCAAGTTATTAGTTACCCAACCCATTGGCATTGTTGCAGTACAAGTGTCTAAAACAGCTGCTGCATTTCCGTAACTATCATTATCTGTATCGGCGTAGTAAGTGAAAAGCTCTAAACCATCATCCGTAAAACCACTACAGTTATTATCCGTATTATCACAAACTTCTATTGCATCAGGATTGATTTCAGAGTTCGTATCATCACAATCCATGTTGTTTGCTGAATAACCCATTGGCGCAGCTAACGCACAAGTATCTTTAGGACTTTCTGCATCACCATAAGAATCACCGTCTGCATCCATGTAGTAAGTGAATATTTCTAAACCGTCATCCGTAAAACCGCTACAATTATTATCAATATTATCACAGACTTCAGTTGCATCAGGATTGATTTCAGCGTTCGTATCATCACAATCCATGTTGTTTGCTGAATAACCCATTGGCGCAGCTAACGCACAAGTATCTTTAGGACTTTCAGCGTCACCATAAGAGTCTCCGTCTGCATCTACGAAGTAAGTGAAAATTTCTAAACCGTCATCAATCAGTCCATTACAATCATTATCAATATTATCACAAATCTCTACTGCATCAGGATTGATTAAAGGATTTTCGTCATCACAATCCTCAAAGTCAAAAAAGCCGTCTTCATCTGCATCAATAAAGAAGAAACGTTCTGCCAAATCAACGGCATCATTTCCAATGTCAATACCAATCAAACGCCCAGGAATATCATCTGCAGGCGGGTGAATACCTCCCCAGATACGAGACAAACTCGTCTGGTCACTCGCATCTCTATAAGTTGCCCATTGTAAGCTAATATCTTGACTTGGTCCGTCTTCGAATACTAAAAATTGGTTTTGTGCCGCATCAAAAACGCCCATTCCCCCAGGGAAATAAGCATCACCTGTAAGTGTCTCTAATACCTGCGCTGCTGCACTTGAAAAAGTTGAATGTCCTGATAAATAACCAGCAAAATTAGGTGTCACGAAAGAAGGGCGCTGATAAGGCCACCAGTTTTCTGCCAAAATCCAACCCACACCAGCTACATCAGAAACTGGATTGGCAATAGAGTCAGGACCTTTCCAAGCATAAAGCATAACTTTACCTAGATTAGCACCTTCGTCTCCATGCAATTCGACAGGGTCAGAAAATTTAACTGTATCAATCAAACCAGGAATTAAAGGAAGACCCGCAATGTGGTATTGAGAACCCGCAGGGTCAGTCGATTGTCCATAATCACCCATGCGTCTAATCGCCGAAATTGGGCGAATATAATCGTAAAATCCTTTCAATCCCCAAGTCGTTACCGCAGCATCGTGCATGGCACCACCTAGTGCGAGATATGCTTTTATATCCCATTCTAGCGCATCCATAGTTTCGCCTTGTCCACGATATTTTCTTTCAAAATCAGGGTGGTCATTTACATAATTTAAAACAGTAAACCAGTGACCTGGAGGTGTTTCAGAGTCAGGACCGTCTGCCCAAAATTCTGCTAAAACACGTGCATAGTCACCACGAGGGACAATATTAGGCTCATAAGCCAATCCTGTAATTGGATTTAATTCGCGACCAGTACCTGGGTCACCGCCCATTTCAATATTATAAAAATCTCGCATGCCAGCTGCCGTTGTTGGATATTCTTGCACATTTCCTTGCGAAGCTGGCGAAATATCAATCATTACGCCATCCGAAGGGTCAAGATGTGCTGACCAAGCAGAGACCAAAGAAAAACCCCATTTAAAGTCATCAGAAGTTCCTGTCCCATTCAAAGTATCTAACATCGGAGGAAAACCTGGGTCATGGTACAAATTCCAATCGTTTCCGTCACGTGTAGCGACAGTCAGGTCTTCTGCTGTCAAAGCAAAAGGCGTTACATTTCCCCATTCAGGTCCCAAAAAATCAGGTGTATTATTTGGAAACTCATTTCCACTTTGGTCAACAAATATATCCAAAGTCAATGGCTGCCAGCGATTGATATCAACGATACTAGGATTACCTGGATAGTTAGTTACCAAAGGCGGATTAATGGGAGTATAGTATTGATTTTCATAATCATTCGCTTCATTTGCGCCGTCTTGATTACCATAGCCTACCATTAAGAATGCAATGTAATTTCCTAAATCAGCAGGATTTCCAGAAGCATAGTCAATGCTCGTATATTGAAAATTGTAACCTTGCGTAAAGAAGAATGCATTCACTTGCGGCATGATTTCGCCAGCCCCCGGAGACCCTTGAAAGCGGTAAGCAATTAAGCGGTAAGCTGCGTAGCTAATCGCTTCGTGACGTGCAGCTTCTATGTCATCAGGCATAGGTACTCCGTCAAATGGAAAATTAAAACCACCAACATTATTACCCAAAAAGTAAGGAGAGGCAATAGTATCGTAAGCTGCCCACGCATCATACATCGCTGCTGAAATGTGGAATAGATTGCGAGAATGTACAGTCGGTCTTGCTAGGTCATTTCTGATACCTGTTAGCAATAATTCATTCCATTCACGTGCAATAGAATGGTCTTGTGCTTGTGTATTTGCGGGTAAAATGAATAAGCAAATTAAGATACCCATTAAGCATTGAAAGCTTATTTTAGCGTAATTATTATCCATGAGAGAAAAGTTGTGAAATCGGTTTTTACCAATAGTGATGAAATTCGCTGATTTTCAGATTAAAACATATGCCAAAATTACACCAAGTGTTTATTTCGAAGGTAGTTTAATCAAGTATTTAGGAAGAATATAGTGGGAAAACATATTGAGAATGCAAATTTAACACGCATTCTTAATCTGAGAGGTGTGAATAGTGTTAAAATCCGTCATAGTTTTGTCATTGAGTAGAAAAATGGTTAGTTTTGCTTAATTCTTCGTAGATAATAGACCATTCACCAAACCATTTTAACTTAACCCACAAACTTTCCTGAAAGTTTGACAAATTCCTGTTGTATGCAAATTCGGAATATTTTTCTCTATTCTTTCCTATTTCTAGGACTATCCTTTCTTGTTTCTTCCTGTGTAAAAGATGAAGGTGGAACAATCAGCCAAACTTATACCATAGAAGATTATGAAGTGGTTTCTGCAAAATTAAATCTTCCTAATAACACTATCGAATATTTAGAAGTTGATTTACCTCCGCACATGGAAAATAGTGGTTTTTCTATTGCGGGTGGAAATATTCAAAATCATGGTGCTACTTTAGGTCGCGTCCTATTTTACGAGACGCGCTTATCTAAAAACAACGCAGTTTCTTGTTCTAGCTGTCATGCTCAAGCAAATGGATTTGCTGACCCTGTCGCTTTTTCTAAAGGCTTTGATGACCAAGATACAAAACGTAATTCTCTTGCTCTTGGTAATGTTCGTTTTTACTACCACGACCGTGGTTTTATGTGGGACGAACGTGCAGAGAGCGTAGAAGACCAAACCCGTCAAACGGTAACAGACCATATCGAAATGGGAATGGACAACTGGTCAGAAGTAGTAGCTAGTCTTCGTGACGAGGCATACTATGAAATTTTGTTCAAAAAAGCATTTGGAGACGCTGAAATTACGGAAGCAAGACTGCAAACGGCATTGTCGATGTTTGTCCGTTCTATCATCAGTAAAGGTTCTAAATTTGATGCGGCAATGGTGAGCAGTAACTTATCTTTCTTAAGTGGAAGTCCTAGATTAAGTGGTTTCACAGATAGTGAAAACGACGGATTGGCTTTATACATGAATAACTGTAACTCTTGCCACGGAAATATTCTTTTTCTTGGTCAGTCTGCTGCTAATAATGGTTTGGACATGAACTACGCTGACAAAGGTATTGGCGCATTGACAAATAACTCTTACCAAAATGGCGTTTTCAAAGTACCATTCATGCGTAATATCGCGATGACTGCTCCTTACATGCACGACGGTCGTTTTGAAACTTTAGAAGAGGTTGTTGAGCACTACAGTACAGGAATTAAAGCGCATGATAATTTAGATTTCAAATTATCTGCTGGAGGTTTTAATTTCACAGAGACAGAAAAAGAAAATTTAGTTGATTTCTTATTCACATTATCTGACTTCGAGATGGCTACTGAAGAGAAATATTCTAATCCTTTTAAGTAAGGAAGAAAGATGTTAGACTTTAGATATTAGACGTTAGACTATGTCTGCTAGTTGTGTGATTAAAATATTCACAGCAATAAAAAATCCCGAATTCTCACACAGAGAGTTCGGGATTTTTTTCGTAAAACGTCCAAGTCAAAACAGTCGTACTTCGTAAATCGTAAATCGTAAATCGTAAATCGTAAATCGTACTTCCTACTACGTCTTACGCTTCTTCTTTTTCGCCGCAGGGAATAAAACATTATTCAAAATCAAACGATAGCCAGGGCTATTAGGGTGAAGATTTAAATCGGTTTCTGGGTCATTGACAAAATGCTTATAGTCCTCGGGGTCGTGACCACCATAGAACGTCCAAGTTCCTTCTGCTATCTTACCGTGAATATAACGCACTTCCTGTGCGGGTTTATTTTCTCCTAAAATCAAAACAGAAGACTTCAAACGAGGCTTGCGAAACGCTGTTGTTTGTCCCATAAAACCTTTCACCGTGCGTGTGTGGTTTTGCGTTAACATTGTTGGAATAGGGTCCCATTTAGCAGAAAAATCAAATAAGGTGATATAATCTGTTTCGGGAGAAACACCACGTCCTTTAGAATTGTCGATATCAGAATATTCATACTCCAAAGGGTTTCTAACCAATTGAAAATCTTTAAAAGCGAAAGTACGACTGTAGTCTAACTTGGATTGAGCCGAACCGTCAGCAGGGTCACCGTCATACATTTCTGCACAAATATCCAATCCTTTCGCTGCCAAAGCAATATCATAAGTATCTGTGGCACTACACATTGCGAACATAAAACCACCACCAATTACAAACTCGCGCACTTTTTCCACTACGGCAGACTTAAGTTGGCTTACTTTTGTGAAACCGTTACGCGTTGCGATTGCCTCTTGTCGTTTGACAAAATCTTTGTACCAAGGTGCATTATTATAACTGCGGTAAAAACGACCGTATTGCCCCGTAAAATCTTCGTGGTGCAAATGCAGCCAGTCATACTCTGCTAATTTATCTTTTAAAACATCATCATCGTAAACTGTCTCGTAAGGAATTTCGGCATAAGCCAAAACCATAGTTACAGCATCATCCCAAGGTTGGATGGCTTCTCCTTTACTCGTGACATCTGGTGTGTAAACGGCAACTTTGGGCGGAACTTCCAATTTAATGGCATCCATATTTGCCTCTGGGTCAGCGATTTTATTCAAGATGTTATTAAACGCTGCATCAGGGATAATCTCGTAACTGACACCACGTGTTTTACACTCCTTTTCGAAGATAGGATTGGTCTTAAAAGCAAAACTACCGCCGCGATAGTTCAATAACCACCAGCATTCGACCTCTTTGTCCAAAACCCAATAAGTGATACCATAGGCTTTAAGGTGGTCTTTTTGTGTATCCTCATCCATAGGAAGTAGCATATAAGCTGCTTCCGATTTGGTATTGATAAATGCTAAAAGTGTGAATAAGAGCAGTAATTTTTTCATAAGAAATAGTAGTTGGTAGTTATTGGTTGAGAGTTGTAAGCTAGTCTTACTATTTTACTTAACCTTCCTACTCGTTAATATTATCGTTGTCGGTTTTAATCCTTGACGCTTTTACTAAACTCTTTTTTTAGACTTTTGTGTCACTTTAGAGCTTGGTTTAACTAATTTTTAATGCTGAAAACAAAATTAGTGCGAGAATTGAAGCTATTTAACAAAGGTAAATTAAAACACAGAAACTTGTCAAATCATTTTCCGTAAAAAATCGTATCATTGCCCGTAACTTAGCTTTCCAAGCTGAGTAGCCCGTATCTTAGGTTGCTAATCTGAGGAAGAATAAACATCAACTAATATCTAAATCATCTCGATGTTCAAGAAACAAACATACCAATCTCGCCGAGAAAAACTTACGACACAAGTCGGAAAAGGCTTAATTCTTTTATTGGGAAACGATGACGTCGGCATGAATTATAGCGCGAATGTTTATCATTTTCGTCAAGACAGTTCCTTCTTATATTTCGTAGGAATTGACCAGCCTGGTTTAGCAGCAGTCATTGACGCCGATAGTGGTGAAACTACTATTTTTGGAGACGAGTTGACGTTAGAAGACATCGTCTGGACTGGGGCACAACCGAGTATAAAAGATAAAGCCGCAGGTATTGGCATTAATAAGACGGAGAGAAAAAGTGAATTAGCTGAGGTCTTAGCAGCAGCACAAGGTGCAGGACGCAAGGTGCATTTTTTACCACCATATCGGGCAAAGAATCAGCGAAAAATTCAACTCTTTCTTGGCATCCAACCCGAAGCACAAAAAGGAGCGGCATCAAAAGTATTGATAAATGCAGTGATTGCGCAGCGTTCTTATAAAAGTGCAGAGGAGATTGTAGAAATGGAGAAAGCTGTGAATATCAGTCGTGCCATGCATATTGCAGTGATGCAAGCTGCAAAGGTAGGGATGAAAGAAGCCCAATTGGCGGGTATCGCTCATGGGATTTCTATGGCGGCAGAGGGACATCCTGCCTATCCAATCATCATGACGGTGAATGGACAGGTTTTACATTCTCACGACCATTCGAATGCTTTAAAGAGCGGACAATTGGTTTTGGGAGACTACGGAGGAGAGACTAAAACGCATTACGCAGGTGATATTACGCGTACTTTTCCTGTTGATAAAACTTTTACGCAGCAGCAAAGAGAAATCTACGAGATAGTATTAAAAGCTGAAAATGATTGTATTGCAGCCTGTAAACCAGGCATTGCTTATCGAGACATACATAGCCAAGCGGCGCAAATCATCGGAGAAGGATTAAAGGATTTAGGTTTGATGAAAGGTGATATTTCTGATGCTGTGGCACAGGGCGCTACTGCTTTGTTTTTTCCACATGGATTAGGTCATCACATTGGTTTGGATGTGCATGATATGGAAGATTTGGGAGAGGATTTCGTTGGTTATTCGGAGCACATCAAACGGTCAGAATTGTTTGGTACGGGGTATTTGCGTTTAGGACGTGAATTGGAGAAAGACTTTGTTTTGACGGTTGAACCTGGGGTTTATTTTATTCCAGAATTGATTGACCAATGGCAAGCAGAAGGGAAATTTACAGATTTTATTAACTATGATAAATTAGCACCTTATCGCGATTTTAGCGGTATTCGTATTGAAGACAATGTTTTGATTACGGAAAATGGACATCGTGTTTTGGGGAAAGCTATTCCTAAGACGGTGGGGGAGATTGAGGCTTTGCGTCAGGGTTAGACTTTATATCGTTCTGTGAAAAACGGTGGTGGATTAATTTCTGTCACCGTTTTTTTATTGGGGAATCCTTGCACTCACGTACAAGGCTGAAGGCTGTCGTGCCGGTGGCACTATAAACGTATTAGTTCTAGTGCCACAGGCACGACAGTCTTCAGCTGTGTACGTGAGTGCACAGATTTTACACCCAAAGCTAAAACAGAATCGACCTCCTGCCATCCACACTACTTTTCAAAAAACAGAAAAACCTTACCTTTGAAAACATTTGTTATTTAATTTCCTTTTTATACCAACACAGATTTTCTTCAATAAAATCAGCACAGTCATTATGAAAAAAGTATTATTTACCTTCATTTGCGTTTTATTTATTACCAATGTTTTCGCACAAACAAATATGACTTTACGGAGTCAGTTTAGTTATGGCGATGTTAGACTAAATGATGTATGGGGCTGGGCAGACGAAGAAACAGGTAAGGAGTATGCGCTCGTAGGTGCACGCACAGGAGTTTCGATTGTAGACGTAACTGACCCTGATAATGTTGAAGAAAAAGTATTTTTTGACGGTCCAACCTCTGTCTGGCGCGATTTGAAAACTTATGGAGACTTTGCCTATGTCACCAATGAAGAAGCCAATGGTTTAGAGGTAATTGATTTGTCTAACTTGCCGACTACTGGCGAAGCAACGTCCTTTAATTGGACACCCGTTTTCCCTAATGGCGATACATTAGAAAGTTGTCATAATCTATATATTGATGAGTTTGGCTATTGCTACTTAGTCGGTTGCAATACCAATAGTGGCGGCGCGATTATCATTGATGTATTCTCAAATCCAGGACAACCAGAGTTCGTTGCTTTTGGTCCGAGTATCTATTCTCACGATGCTTATGTCAGAGAGAATAAGTTTTACTCTTCACAAATTGGAGAAGGAAATTTTGTCATTTATGACGTAACAGACAAGCAAAATATAATTGACTTAGGCTCTAGTCCGACACTGTTTGGTACAACGCATAATGCATGGCTAAGCGACGACGGCAACTATCTATTTACCACCGATGAAAAAGCAGATGCAACGACGGGTTCTTATGATGTTTCTGACCCAACAGACATTGAAGCCTTAGACCAATTTCGTCCACTAGCGACGGTTGGTATTGGCGTTATTCCTCACAATACACATGTTTTAGAAGATTGGTTAATCACTTCGCATTATACCGACGGCGGTATTATCGTTGATGCTTCCGAACCTGATAATTTGATAGAAGTAGGTAATTACGATACCTTCACAGGAGACGGACAGGGATTTCAAGGTTGTTGGGGAGCGTATCCTTTTTTACCTTCAGGGACGGTTTTATTGACGGATATCACAAATGGTTTATTCGTTTTGACACCCAATTATGTTTCCGCTTGCCGCTTAGAGGGAGTGGTGACAGATGAAAATACAGGCGCCGCGATAGCTTTTGCGACAGCGATTATTGATACAGAACAAGAGAATGAAGGTGTCTCTGATTTTACAGGAAATTATAAGACAGGAATTGTGACAGCGGGTACATACGACGTCACTTATGACGCACCAGGTTACGACTCCGAGGTAATCTCTGTGACCTTAGAAAATGGCGTAACTGTCATGCAAGATGTGGAACTGGGGGAGTCTGCTCGTTATGACCTCACAGGCACCGTAATTAGCTCAGAAGACGGCACCGCTATTCCTTTTGCACAAGTATTTTTAAACGACGGATTTTTTGAATACTATGCGACGGCTGATGCCAATGGAGTATTTGTTTTTGAGCAAATATTCATGGAACAATATACAGCTTTGGCAGGTGCATGGGGTTTTGAATATAAGACACAAGACATTACTTTAAATGCAGATACAGATATAGAAATCGTGATGGATGAAGGCTATGAGGACGATTTTATATTTGATTTGAATTGGGAAGTAAGCGGAGATGCAACTGCCGGACAATGGGAATGGGTAGAACCCGTTGGCACCTCTTACGAACTCCGTTTTGCCAATCCTCGCAGAGATATTAGTTCTGACAATGGCAAAAACTGTTATGTGACAGGAAACAATGGCGACCCAGATTATGTCAAAAACGGAACAGTTACTTTGACCTCTCCCGTCATGGATTTGACAGGCTACGAAGTCCCTTTTATTCGGTACAGTAAGTGGTTTTTTAATCGAGGACCAAATGATGCTTTTGGTGATGATGCATTAGAAGTTCGTATTAGCAATGGAGTAGAAGAGGTCGTGTTGCAAACACTGGAAATTTCTGGAAGTTTTTGGCAAGGAGTATCTGGCTATTTGGTAGAAGACTATATTGAAGTGACAGACAATATGCGTCTCATTGTAGAGACTGCGGATACAGGAGACGACCATGTTATCGAGGCAGGATTTGACTTTTTTCAAGTAACCGATGGCAATACAATTTCGACAGAAGATATCTCAGATTTTGCTTTTGATATAAATTTTGCTCCCAATCCTTTTCAAGAATCAACGGCATTGACTTATCAAATCGCAAGTCCATTCAAACAGGGAGAATTCACGGTTTATAATCAAATAGGGCAATTAATCCAACAGGAAAAAATAGAAACGGCATCAGGTTCTTTAAATTTTGGAAATACTTGGCAGAATGGATTATATTTGTTAAAATTCTCAGCAGATGGAAAAGTTGTGCATACCGAAAAACTGATTAAGTTTTAATACTGCCTGCTTAAGTATGGAGAAAAAGGCCAATTCAAAATTTACTCACTAAACTCCATATCAAATGAAATATTTAATCTTTATTTTCTTCGCTATTTTCAGTTGTTCGACGCTTGCAGCACAAGACACACTTTATATCAGAGGAGAGCGAAAACCGCTTCTCGTAGAGATTAAAATCATCAAAAAGAAAACAATGAACTACCGAGATGTTGAGTCTGGTAGAGTAAAAACGATAAAATTAAAGAACGTAAGAAAAATAAGATTCGATGAAGACGCACAGGTCGAAGAAAAATACACAAGACCAGGGCGAGAACAAGAGCCTTTAGTCTTTGTCGAGAAAACAGAATTTCGCTCGACCATACTGCTACAATTAAGCGGTATCTTAAGCCAAAACCAAGCAGGTTTAAATTACATGCACCGCATAAG
>CALDUB010000104.1 GCA_937923465.1 uncultured Saprospiraceae bacterium | reverse complement strand
CGTCAGACTCCTCTCCTAGGCTTGTCCTATTGGAAAATGACTACACATGACTATCATACAGGTTATGAGCCTTTTATGTTATTGATAGGGAAAGAGGAACGGGATAAATTGCAATCTGCTTTGAAGCAGTTTTTGAAGTATGAGGAGAGGTGATTTACGAAGTACGATTTACGAAGTACGACAGCTCTGACTTGGACGAAAATGCGGAAGTACGATTTACGAAAAATTATATTAGAAAGGGAGTAATTACTCAGGTCGGTAT
The DNA here is from genome assembly GCA_937923465.1 of uncultured Saprospiraceae bacterium. Classification (GTDB taxonomy): domain Bacteria; phylum Bacteroidota; class Bacteroidia; order Chitinophagales; family Saprospiraceae; genus JAHDCG01. Next base: position 35,289 of record CALDUB010000104.1, on the reverse strand, counting down.
CGGTCACTTTGCCTAAAAAAGAGTTCTAAAATCAAGATTTAGCGTAATAGTAAACAAAAGTTAGTGCCCGATACCTATTTTAAACTATGAAAATATATGAAAGGGATACCATCAAATTGGACTTTGGACAGAAGATATTAGACCTTAAACTCAAACATATGTAAAATCAAACGTATTACTTTAAAAATCAAACGCTTAAATAAGTGACTTTTACTACATTTTGATTGTTTTGTCTAAAGTCTAACGTCCAACATCTTTCGTCCAAAGTCCAATATCAAAGATAATCGGAGATAATTTTCCGTGCAATCCATTCAAACTAAGTTTGAGCATAAGTTCTCCGCACAAGTTAGAACGGTCGTACTTCGTAATTCGTAATTCGTAATTCCGTATCAATCACCTTCCCCCGATTCAAAATACTTTTAGAATCCAAAGCTAATTTCAAAGTCCGCATCAAATTAATTTCTTCTTCGGTTCGACAATAGGACAAATATTGCTTTTTATCTAAGCCAATGCCATGTTCCGCAGAGACAGACCCTCCCAATGCTTTTAATGGCTGATAAACTGCTTGATTTATCCGGTTTCGCAAATCTGTACTAGTGTCTTTTTTACCAATAATAAAATGAATATTACCATCCGCGATATGCCCAAAAGGAAAAATTCGTTCTACTCCAGAGATTTGTTGGAGACTTTCCGTTATTTCAGCAATCGTTTGTCCTATCAGTGCTATTGGCAGGCTAATATCAAAATGGTGGTCGTTATTTGCTTGTTTCTTGACAACATGAACATCTTCTCTAATGGTCCAAAACCATTTCAGATCTGCGGCGCCATCCGCTACAGCAGCATCCAAAATCATTTCATTTTCAAAAGCAACTTCCAATAATTCCTGCAAACGCGCTTGGTCATTTACTTGATGACTGCCCAATCCTTCCAACAAAACGTAATACTTATAGTGTTGTGGTAAGGGTGGTTTCACACTCGCCGGCGGCGAAGTCATAGCTTTATAGGTTTCTTGCCATATCAATTCAAAACTACTCAGCGTTCCTGCCAAACCAGCATCCATGTATTTCAAAAAGTCAACTACTCTGTCATATTCATCAAAAGCGACAAAAGCACTCGTTCTGCTTTTCGGTGCTTCTACTAATTTCAAAACAGCTTTTGTCACTATACCCAAAGTCCCTTCTGAACCTATAAATAACTGTTTTAAATCGTAACCAGAGTTGTCTTTAATGATTTTTTTAAGAGAAGATATGATAGTTCCGTCAGCTAATACGGCTTCTAAACCTAGAACCAAATTACGCGTCATCCCGTAGCGAAAAACCTTCAGACCGCCTGCATTTGTAGAAATAATGCCACCTACTTGTGCAGAACCTTTTGCTCCAAAATTTAAAGGAAATAATAGATTTTTCTCTTTCGCTGCAAGTTGTGCATTCTCTAAAACGACACCTGCCTGCACCGTCATCGTCCGGCTTTTTTCATCTACCTCTTCGATGACATTCATTTTTTCTAAAGAAATAACGACTTCTTTGGCTTGTGTCTCTGTTCCACCTACTAAATTCGTTAATCCTCCATGAACGACTACGGGCTGATTATTTGCATGGCAGATTTTCATAATATCAGCAACATCCTCTGTACTATTTGGTAAAACAACGGCCTTTGCATAAAGAGGTATACCCATCCGCCAAATATGTACGTATCGGTCGCGGATTTGAGTTGAACTTAGAACCTTTTCTGTTCCTAATTTTTGCCTTAATAATGTGACAATATCCATGTATTAATCTTTTCAATGACGCAACTGAAGAGTTATTGTCATTAACTTTACAGAAACTTACAGATATTTCAGTAAAAATCTGTAAGTTTCATTTAAACCATTTCATCAAACTGCTTAGACAGTTGCTTAATCTTAGGATTTAACTTATCATAAATATCTTCAAAATGAGCTTTTTGTTGTGCTACAATCCCTGTTATCACCATGACACGCAGTTGTCCATCCTTTCTAAAATCCTCGATTTCTAAAATACGCCCCAGTTCTTCTTCCTTTTTAATCACAATTCCTCCTGTCAAAGCGTCCTCTCGGATAGTTTTTATGACTTGTAAGGTGATTTTTTTATCTTTCTCTGTAATCTCCCGAATGCGGTTATTAATTTCAGTAGATAGTTGCTCTTTCAGTTTTCGCAATTCTTTTAAAACAGCATCCCTTTGTTTTTCTCGACTTTGTTTCTTTTTCGACTCCTCTTTCACATCCGTAAAGCCCTCTTTTAATGCTTTTATGAAGAATCCAGCGACATTTGACTTGATTTGTTGCTGATATTTGGCGCGACGGGTAACGGAAATCGCTTGTTCAATAGCCTCTTTGGTATACTTTCCACTATTTAGCATCTTGATAAATGTAGAAGGAGTAACTCCGAAAGACCGGACAACAACCTCTTCATATTCATTGAATAAGATATCCGACGGTGTGTATTTTTCGACTGGTTCTGCTGCAGCATCTTCGACATGGTCAAACAATTCTAAATCACGTTCTCCCATTAAAACCGAGACTTCTTTGTCCGATTTACTCTCAATAATGAAGCGCAATGCAGCCACTCTCCTACCCTGCTTTATTTTTTCTACGCTCGGTATGCGCAAATCAGTATACTTGTTGATACTATCTACAGAAACCTTAATTACTTTCTGATAAAAGTTAGAAAACCGGGGATATTCATTCGTTATTTCAAACATATCCTTCAAATCTTGCACAGCAATCGTCCGAGAACCCGCGTATTCGAATTGTTTTAATAACTCATAAATACGCATCCCATAGGATTTCAATTTTATGACATTTCGCAGGTCATAGGAAGTATATCTCGTAGTTTTGGGGTCATAGTTCTTCTTAATGTCCAATAAATACGGCTTAATATCTTTATCGATTGAAACATCAACGTACTCTTGTTGTCCAGCTCCTTTCTTCCCTTCTTGTCCTTTTTCCAAAAAGTCCACAAACCGGATAATTCGGTGCATTCGTCCACGTCGAAATTCATCATTCATCCAACCAATGTAAACACTCTTACTAGCCATACTTTGAGCTGCTTCCCGAAGATAACTGTATGATTGATTCGACTTAAGTTTAAAATTGGTCTTTATATCCTTAAACCAGAGACGGTAAATTTTTTCATCATCATCATTTTTATCTATCATTGCAATCAAGGATAGGAAAAATCTGGTTTCCCACACATCAAACATGTAGCGAGCCTCGACCAGTTCATTTGACTTGACGACTAATTTTATAGTTTCTCCTCTTCCCTTCTTTCTACTACGTCTGACTATCCTTGACTTTGCTGACATAATATTCTTTTAAAAGGCAACCGTTTTAGGGTGAATAACACGAACGGTAACTAAAATGGTATGTTTAGGTCTAATTGCAACTAAAATAGGACATTATTTCCCAATTAAGTTGCTTTTAGGGTCGTTTATGGCAGTAAAGGTAACTAAATTGGGTGAATATCTTCCTAAAACAGTTGCTTTTGTACTTATCCTCTAATATCTTCCTAAAATGGTTGCCTATACTCCTAAAAAAGTTGCTTTATCTCCTAAATTGGTTGCCTTGATTCCCAAAAAAGTTACCTTTTGTCCTAAATTGGTTACCTTTACCCTCGTAACTGTTTGATTTACAGAAGATTATGGAGGTCTAATTAGAATCCTTTTATAAAATTAGAATCAACAACATGGGGCGGTACAATATTGTGTTGGTGTTGATTCTTTTTATTTTATAAAAATGAAGACCATATCAATGATAAAAGCATCCTAAATCGGTTGCTTTTTCTAGATGAGTACTTTTTCCAATGCAAAAAAGGATATAAAGTAAATTTGAAAGGCAACCAATTTAGGATGCATAAGATTTAGATTATAGTCTGTATTTTTAAAGAAAACTAATGAAAGATACGCTTTTATCTTGAATTTTGATGTTTATTCAAGACTTTTACAGAAATTTAATGAAAGATTCAAATCTCTAATTAGGCTAAACTCAAGGAAGCTATTCTTCGACTGCGCATTTTTTGGAGGATTTATTTTGGGAGAGGAAAATAAAGGAATATGAGTTCTCTTTTTAGAAAAGAAAAAGAAGCTACAGTATGTGTTTTGGAGTAGAAAAGTTTCACAGAATAATCAGTAGAAGAAATGAAATTTAATGATTTTTACAGAAGAATCATTACTCCTACTGATTATTACAGAGGATATCTGTTTTTGATTATTAAAAATAAGACGATTTAAGAAACAGAGTCACCCAAATCGAATAAGTTGTAGTTTTTAATTTCAAAAACGTTTTAATGAGCTGAAAATGTCTTTAAACTGAAATATTCAATCTCAAATTAAAAGAGAACAAGCGCAAGAGGAATAGAGTATTTGTTTTTTACAGACTTATCTTTATTTCTCTTTATCTTTACAGAAGAGTAAAGAAATTTACTGATTATTTACTCTGCTATTCTCTATTTGATAAATGCTTTCTCACCAGAGACACAACAAAACCTCTCAGCGTCTGACCATTCATTTGAGTTTCCTCTTTCATTTGCTCGTACATTTCTTGCGGAAAATCTACAGTCACCCTTTGTGTCTTCTTAGATACTTTAGCAGGTTTTACTTTCACCTCTTTTTTAGTCGGAACTACTTTTTTTACTTCCTCGTCTTTTTGTTGTAGTGCAGCCAACATTCTTTCTTGGTCTTCTACACTTACTTTTTTACGTGCTGAAATTTTTTTTCTCTCTGCCATTTTCTGTATGTTTAAAGAGTATTACAGTTTTATCTGTAAACTTCTGTAGTTTTCTTTATTATTAAATATTTTTCAATAACTCTTCTGTCAAGCTTTTCATCTCTGCTTTTGCTTTTGGGTCTTTGTATTCCAAGACTCCAGTACCATTAGTCGCAGTATCGACATAAGCAATCCGATTAGCGAGCTTTGTATTCAGTACTTCTACCTCATACTCTTTTACTGCGTCCTCAATATCTTTACTCACCTTTGTATTCGGCACTACCCTATTTAATAAGATAAAAGCTCTGACCATACCACCACTCGCTTCTTTCAATCCTTTTACTTGTTCAAACCGAACCAAGAAATTTTCAAAACCTCGGAAATCATAAATCGAAGGAGTCAATGGAATAACCAAAAGGTCTGAAGCAAGGATAGTTCTATCAGCTAACTCGGATAATTGAGGAGTTCCATCAATTAAAACAATATCGAATCGTTTTGCCAAATCGGCAACTTCCTTATTTAGTTGCTTTATGCTCACCCCAAAGACGGGTATGCGCACACGGTCTTCCGAACGATTGCCTGACCATTCCATACTGGATTGTTGACCAAGGTCTGTATCTACAATACAAACGTCTTTTCCAAGCTGCGTAAAGCTGACGGCAAGATTTGTGGTTACAGTTGTTTTACCAACACCACCTTTTAGATTAGTTACTGCAATTACCATAGTATGATTATTTGGTTATTTCATAAATCCCGTGAAACATGACAAATGAAAACCAAAATTAACGCTTCCTTTGGTCGCTTTCAATTTTCCTTCGTCTAGGGATTTATCAAAGAACGAATTATTTTTTGCAAAGGTAGATTTTTACAGCAAAATAAATAATTTTACAGCAAAAAAATGATTATTCTTTTTTTTTACAGAAACTTCTGTAAAAATCTGTATTGTATATTTTACTCTAATATTGAACAGAGTAGGGGGAGAGCACAAAAAAGTCATGCTTAGAATATATCTAAGCATGACTAATTGAAAACTAATATTTCCTTTCTAATCAGTTATTTCTGAAGACTCTTCACATCTCCGACGCTACCGCCATTGTAAACTTCATTAACACCATTAGCTTTCAAGAACTTCATGGCTTGTCCACTTCGATTACCACTTCGACAGTAAACTACGATGGGTTTTTTCATTGCCTTAAATTCTTCCAAGCGATTTGGTACTTCGCCCAGAGGGATATTAATTGCACCTTCTGCTTTGCCAAATAGACATTCAAAGCCTTGGCGGACATCGACGATAGACGGAGATTGTTCTTTTATTATTGTAGCTAGTTCCATATTATTATTGTTTAGAGTAGAAAAGGTAGTCGAGTTATTACAAATTAACTTGATGCAAAACTACAAAATAGGAGAGAAGCTATAAGTGATAAGTATCACAAAGGGGTAATTTACTTTTGAGCAATATTCTCCTCTGAAATATCCAATATATACCACTCAATCGCCTCAATATCTAAACCTGGACGACGAACAACTTCCTCTGGTGCATAATGCTTTGCCAAGTAATCTAGTATGATTGGTTCATTTTTACCCAACTGCCACAATCCTTGTGTTGCTTGCATCCAGCGTATCATATCTTTCCAACCGTCTCTTGTTGCTCGATTTTGAGTAACTAACTTAGCAGAGTGACAAGCGGTACAAGTACCTCGGACGACGTCGAATCCTTCTGCATAAACAAAACCAGTCTGTAAGTGTATTCCATTTTCAACTCTGTCAAAGTCATCAGCTGCTATCGCAGCTTCGGAAGCTTTTCTTTTTTGACGATTTTTCTTTTGCACTTCCTCCGAAACAACCTCTGGCTGATTAAAAATATCAGCCATACTATTTCCAAAGAGACCATACATAAAAACACCAATACAACTTATCAGCACAAGGTTGACGATAAATTTGAAAAGGTATCTCTGATTGGCAGCAAAGAAAGTTTCTAAATTTTTATTCTGTTGATTTTTCATAGTTCTGTATTTAGACGTCTCACTAAAGAGCGTCTAATATCTAAAGTCTAACTCCTAACTCACTTTTATCGCAATACGATGACAAGCATTATTCAAATAACCACGAGGATTCCAACCTGGAAGTAACATTGGTTGTGACTTGCCATTACTGTCTGTCGCTTTTGCCCAAACTTCGTAATAACCTGACTCAGGAAAGCTAATGTTTGCATTGAAATGTTGCCAAGCATTCATATTCGCGGCAGTTTCTAATTGACAAAGTTGCCATGTCGCACCAAAGTCGATAGAGTAGTGGACTTCTTTAATTTCTGCGTCGCTAGTCCATGCGTGTCCGCGTATCGGCAGTTTTTGACTTTTTTTAATACTTGCACCAGTTTTTGGAAAAGTAATCAGTGATTTCACAGGCATTGCCTCGATAATGCACATTTCCTCATTTGGAACTTTTGTACCTGGAGCGACTGGCTTACAAGGAACACGATAAGACTGACCTGTCATTTTGGGTCCGTCGTGGACTTTATTTCTGATGACAATCTTATGTAACCACTTACCAGAACAAGAAGCGGGATAACCACCAAAAACCAAACGCAAAGGATGACCATTAAGCAATGGAATATCTTCACCATTCATAGCCCAAGCAATCAAACTCTCGTCTTTCAGGGCTTTTTCCATAGGAACACCGCGTGAAATTACAACTTTTTCAGCATCTCCACTGAGATGCGTATCCTTGCCGTAATAACCAACATAAACCGCATCGCTTTTGACGCCAACATCATTGAGAACATCTTTTAAGCGGACACCTGTCCACTCTGGACATCCAACTGCGCCCGTTGACCATTGGTTTCCCTTTGCTGGAGGATTGAACTCACTGCGACCATTTCCGCCACATTCGAGTGTTAATTGATAAGTATAATTTTTGAATTTTGACTTTAAATCTGCGATAGTATATGTTTTTGACTGTTTAGCCGATTCGCCTTCGATAGTAAGCGTCCAACTATTGATGTCGATACTGTTTTCCTGAGGTGGAATACCATTATTTCTGACAAATAATTTATCAGATGGTGTGATTTTATCATCCAGCAAAAAGGGAGGGGTTTCTGCATTGATAGGACGGTCATTGAGTATAACAAGTCCTGGATGTTTACCAGGTATAGAGAATAAGTTTTCACTGTCTGCTAATCCTGCGGGAATAAGCCCAGAAGGATAGCTTTTACCAAAGACTACTTTTGCGCCAAGCATGGTACCCATTGCCACGATTGCACTTTTTTTTAAGAAGCCGCGACGATTGGCAGATGCACCATATAGTTTTTTTTCTGCCTCGGTTTTGTCTTTGGCAAATAGTTCGTGAATTCCTATTTTTTTCATGTCGTTTTGTTTGTTTCCTAATGTAATTAGACTTTGGACATAAGATGTTAGACTTGAATAAACGTAAAATTCATTAATCGTTTTACCTTGATAAGCAGTAATATTAAGTAGGTGACTTTTACTGCATTTGGCGTAGTTTGTCTTGTATCTAACGTCCAATATCTTTTGTCCAAAGTCTAAAATGTTAGATATGGCATATCAGGTGTTATTTACTTCTTCCCAAACCCATGGGTGTTTTGATGAACGAAATCCTCTGGAAACTCCTCAATACCTGGAAAGCCCAAGCGAATATCACGTCCGTCATGTGGCACATAAGCCGTTCCAAAAATATAATCCCAAATAGCGAGTGTTAAACCGAAATTTACCCCAGTTTGTCTTTCTTTTGGTAAATCATAAGCATGGTGCCAAATATGCATTTCAGGACTATTGAATAACTTACGCATCACAGGACCTAATGCAAGAGCACCAATCGCTGTAGCTGCGAGAATAATTCCTACTTGTTGAATCAAATTTTCTGATTGAAGGAAAGTGATATCTAACAAACCATTAGAAAAGATGATTCCTACCAAGAAACCAACGATACCGCCAGTAACCCAGCCTTTGACCGTGATGTTTGAATGATTGAAGTGTCCCCAAGCTAGAGTGAAGATATGAATGACAAAGAAATCATATAAACCTATACCTAAAAGCGCCAAAGGAATGTACTCTAAAGAGCGATAAACTATATTTTCCATCCAGTGGTAACGGAGGTGTGCAGCAAAGCCCATCTGTTCTACAGAGTGGTGTACTTTGTGAAATTCCCACAGAGTAGGACTTTTGTGCAAAAGGCGGTGTATCCACCATTGTACAAAGTCTCTGACTAGAAAACCCGTTGCCAAAATTGCCCAGTAGGGCAGGGTATTTAATGGGTTATTTGCCTGCAAATTCATGCCTGACATGGCTTGAATACCGTCATTAAACAGATTTACAATAACATCTGAAGCCGCATTGTAAACAACTAAAGAGAAAAGGAAGAACTTGAAAAACATATAAAATGCATCCATAAAAAAGTCCTTGCGCAGGACTGACTGTCCTTTACGCCAAGGTAAGACGACCTCTAAAATAAAAAATGCAACAGAAACCAAAATCAACCAATAGAAATAAGAATTCCAACTTGGATTTGTGATATCATTCCATAGGTAGTTCGCGTAACCTGTGTATCCGTTTACAAAAATGTCCCAATACTTTTCCATTCGATTTATTTTTTACTTTCTATTTCGTTTTTTAATTGAGCAAACATACTTTGATGCTCTTTCTCATTTGTATGCCGCTCTATCGGCACATTTTCATTCATCACATAATTATAGCTCCATTCAATCCAAGAACCGTCGTAGTTTCGGACATTTGGATAGCCTAAGATTTCTCTTAAAACATAACAAGTATGGGCCGAACGCACGCCTGATTGACAATATACCAAGATTTCTTTATCAGGTGTAATACCTGCTTTAATAAAGTTATGTTTCAGGTCTTTAAGACATTTAAAGCGATGGTCGCCTTCTAGATTAGTGGCATCTGACCAATTTAAATGCACTGCCGAAGGTATACACCCATAAGTAAAAGCACCTTTTTTCCAAGCATTCAGTTTACCTTTTGCAATATAGGGTTGACCTAAATGTTCCTCTGGTTCACGTGTGTCGAGAATGATTATAGTGGAGTCATTAATTGCCATTTTAACTTCTTCCAAACTAACAATAGTTGTATCTTTTGGTTGTTTGATAAATTGATACTTAGTTGGCTCGGCGACAGTTGGAACTTTTTTGGTCAATTTATAACCCGCTTTTTCCCAAGCAATTTTCCCTCCATTTATCACTTGCACGTCTTCATGTCCATATACCTGCAAAATCCAAGCTAAACGCAAAGCATCACAACTTCCTTTAGTATCGTAAAGAATAATCTTATCAGAAGGACGAACTCCTTTTTTACTTAGGAAAAACTCTATTTCCCCTTTCGTCGCACGCATCCCACCATAGGTCAAATCTGATTTTGCTTCATAATCAGGTCGCCATACTGATAATGCATTTGGCAAATGACCAGATTTGTAATTTACTTTTTTGCTAAGTTCAAATAAAACAACAGTGGAGTCTTGCTCTAAAATTGTTTTTGCCTCAAGAATACTGATTAGCCCTTTTGCCCGAATCGAATCTGGCGATAATTCACTCAAAGTATTTATTGACGAACTATCCGCTTGCTCCACTTGTTTCTTTTCATCTGAGGCATAATTGCAATCAAATAAAAAGAAGGAGATAAATAATCCGAAAAAAATGTAATTGGTTTTTTGTTTCACAATTTGCATGTGCGTTTGTTTATTTGATGCCAAAGATAAAACGCCTACTTTTGTTTTTTTGTGATGTAAGTTACATTAGACTTTATGAATGAGATTTGAGCGGCTTTAAACTTGCTCTTTTGTCCTTATTTTCCCTTTTAAATCAGTCAAAGTATCAACAATTATCCTTCTTTAAAAAGAAAACTAAGAATAAAATAGCGGCGCTTAAATCTCACTCAACCTCATTCATAAAGTCTATTCGCTTGTTTTTTATAAATTTTTTCCGAACGAAAAAAAAAGAAAATATGAATCTCAATATCAAAGATACTTTCAATAAAATCTTACCTGCTGACCCAGATAAGAACAATACTCGACGACAGGTACATGAGTCTGCATTTTCGTTTGTGACGCCAAGAAATCCGTCTGACCCACAGCTAGTTCACGCTTCTGAAGAAGTAGCAGAGCTTGTTGGACTTTCTAAAGCGGATATAACTACAAAGTCTTTTTTAGAAGCATTTTCTGGCAGGAAAGTATTGGAAGGTACAGCGCCTTATGCGATGTGTTATGGTGGACATCAGTTTGGAAATTGGGCGGGGCAATTGGGAGATGGACGAGCAATTAACTTGACAGAAATTATCCATGAAGACAAACGTTGGTCTTTGCAGTTGAAAGGGGCAGGTGCGACGCCTTATTCCCGGAATGCAGATGGATTAGCGGTTTTACGTTCTTCGGTTCGCGAACATTTATGTAGTGAAGCCATGTATCATTTGGGGGTACCGACTTCTCGTTCTTTGTCATTGATGTTGACAGGTGACCAAGTGCTGAGAGATATGCTTTATGATGGAAATTCTGCTTATGAAAAAGGAGCTGTCGTATGTCGAGTGGCGCCTTCATTTATTCGATTTGGTAGTTTTCAGATATTCGCTTCGCGTCAAGAAGTGGAGACTATGCAAAAACTGGTGGATTATACAATTGAAACTCATTTTCCAGACATAAAAGAAAAAGGAGTAGAAGGATATTTACAGTTTTTTAGTGAGGTGGCGCAACGCACCTTGGACATGGTTATTCATTGGCAACGCGTAGGTTTTGTACATGGTGTGATGAATACGGACAATATGTCTATTCATGGAATAACGATTGATTATGGACCATATGGTTGGTTAGAAGGTTACGACCATGGTTGGACACCAAATACAACGGATAGAGGAGCAAAGCGTTATCGTTATGGACAACAGCCGCAGGTAGCTTTATGGAATCTCTTCCAATTGGCAAATGCACTTTATCCCTTAATTAATGAGGTAAAACCTCTCGAAAGTATTTTGGAGCGTTACAAAGTTAATTACCAAAAGCAATCTCTTCAGATGATGAAAGATAAGTTGGGATTGGTGCTAAGTGATGAAGGAGACGGTAATTTGATTGGTCGATTACAAGAAGTATTACATCAGACAGAGACGGATATGACTATTTTCTTTAGAAACTTAGCCAATGTACCTCGTGATATGAAAATAGAGGAGAACGCAGAATTCCTAAATCCGGTTAAAGATGCTTTTTACCAACCAGAAGAATTGAAAGGTGTTGTTTTAGAAGCTTGGAAAAAGTGGTTTGGGCTTTATTTAAAACGCTTACAAAAAGAGGAGCAACCAGACGAAGAGCGTCGCGTAAAAATGAATAAATCGAACCCTAAATATGTATTGCGTAACTACATGGCACAGTTGGCAATTGATGCTGCTGATAAAGGAGATTTTTCGATTGTAGAAGAATTATACTCCTTGTTAAAAATGCCTTATGCAGAGCAAAAAGAAGCAGAAAAATGGTTTGTGAAGCGCCCTGAATGGGCACGGCATAAAGTTGGATGTTCCATGCTTTCTTGTAGTTCTTAGAGCGTTTTTTAGAAAAAAATTACCTCGTCAGATTTGGGTGATTATTTTTACTAATTCCCTGAACGCATAGTGAGTTAGATTTTTGTTAACTTTGGTTTTCAATTCTACGTTAGAAACTTGTGTAGATAATCTTAAGTTATCAAGATTCTTATAAAAATCAATTTCCAGACATGCTAGAAGAATTAATGAAATCCTTTACCCAACCTGATTTGAAATCCGTTTCAGGTCTAGATGCAGCTTTTTTATACGCAGAATCGCCAACCTCACCGATGCACATTGGCAGTGTATTAATCATCGAAGGAGACTTAGATTATAAAACGTTTAGAAATAGAATTGCTTCTCGAATTCATCTCATCCCAAAATTGCGCAAACGCCTCGTCTATGTGCCGATGAGTATCGATTATCCATATTGGGCAGATGACCCGAATTTTGATTTGGACATGCACATGGAACATATTGCATTGCCAAAACCAGGTAGTTGGAAAGAATTACGTTCTGTTGCGGCACGTATCATGAGTGAGCCGCTAAACCAAAATCGTCCTTTATGGTCGTTTACTTTTATCGAAGGAATAGATAATGTTCCACAAGTTCCCAAAGGTTCTGTTGCCATTGTTTCAAAAATACATCACGTTGCGATTGACGGCATGGCTGGGGCGGGTATTTTAGGTTTGTTATTTGACTTCTCGCCAGAGGTGCCAGAAGAGCCTACGCCAGAGCCTTGGAACCCGAAGCCTTTACCGAATGAAGCCTCAATGGTGGTAAAAAGTACGCTTAGCTTCGCAGAAAACCCTCTTAAGTTTCCAAGATTATTAACAGAAACCTTGTCTGCTTCTTTTAAAGCGGGCATGTTGACGCGTGTGCAGCAGGCGGATTTGCCGACGGCTTCTTTTTCTGCACCTAATACCATTTTAAACGGACTGCGCTCATCGCGTCGAGTTTGGAATTCTGCGATACTTTCGCTCGACCGGATTAAGGTCTTGAAGAAACTGATGGGTACGACGATGAACGATGTACTTTTGGCCATTTGTGCAGGAGCACTACGCCGATATTTGGATGAAAAAGGAAAATTACCAGCGAAACCATTAGTGGCGATGGTGCCTATTTCGACACGAGATGGCGGTGGTGATGATATGAATAATCAGATTTCGTCGATGTTGGTGCAGTTGGCAACAAATGTTGAGGACCCAATCGAACGCCTCGAAGTTATTCACGAAAATACGGTGCGTGGAAAAACCTATCAATCTGCGATGGGAGCAAAGACATTGGCAAAAATGGCTGAAATTGTGCCTTTTGGAGTTGCGAATCAGGCAGCAAGGCTTTATTCTCGTTTTCAAGTGGCAGAAATGCACAATCCAGTCATGAATTGCACGATTACGAATGTGCCAGGTCCACAATTTCCACTGTATTTGAGTGGTCATAAATTATTGTCGATAATGGGTTTAGCACCGATTATTGATGGAATGGGACTGATTATTACTATTTTTAGTTACAATGGTCTGGTGACGATAACTTCGACTTCAGATGCGAGGACGATGCCTGACATCCGCGAATTTTCGATTTATATACGCGAAGCTGCGAATGAATTGGAAGCCTTAATTTTAAAAAGAGGTAAAAATGCCAAACGTCGCGAAGCACGGAAGACTGACCCGAAAAAATCGGATGCCTTTTTTGAAAACCTAAAAAAGCGTTTGAAGAAAGAACCTGAATTATTGACAGTAAAAGGGGTTTTTAACTTTGATATTACGGGCGATGCGGCTGCACAATGGAAAATTGATACGACAAAAGCTAAAGCTTCCATCCGTCGAGGTCATGCCGCAAAACCGGATGTAGTGATTAGTATTCAAGATGAGCATATTGAGCGAATTGCGAAAGGGGATTTGGATTGGTTGTCGGCGCAAGTGCAAGGACGTGTGAAGATAGTAGGAGAGGAGCTTGGGATGGCGTTTTTGGAGGAGCTTAGTTAAAATTAGCATCTCACAAGATTTGGCGAACAACCAACATTAAAAGCTGTACCCTTCAAATGAATTTGAGGAGTACAGCTTTTTCTTTCTCGGCTTGGCAGTTAAAAGCTACTGCAACTTATATCTCTACCTCAACCTGCCCCAATTCATCCAAAAATAACTGCCTCACCTCCTTTATTTTTCCATTCAAATCCTTCTTCTTCCAACCTTTAGTCGGTATAGCTGGATGTACAATTACCTCGATTGCCGTTGCGCGCAAGACATTCGTACCATTAGGCATGGCATCGTGCGCATTACGTATGACCACAGGAATGACAGGAACACCAGCTTCCATTGCCATGTGAAAAGCTCCTTTCTTAAAATTACCCATACGGTAACTTTTACTTCGCGTACCTTCTGGGAAAATAATAATACTCGTTCCTGCTTTCAAAGCTTCTACTGCAGGTTTCATGGCAGCAATAGCACTTTCTCTATTTTTACGGTCAATAAATATGACCCCAGCGGCTTGCATGAGTTGACCAATAATTGGCATCATTTTGAGCTCTTTCTTCGCAATTCCTGTCGCATTTTTACGAATCAATTTTGCAGCAATAAAAATATCAACACTACTCTGGTGATTGAAAAGGAAAACTGCTGGACGTTGTGCCCATAGATTTTCTTCGCCTTTGACGACTAACTGAATACCTGCCATTTGTATCACCAAATCGCCAACTGATGACATCAAACTATTGATGCCTTCATCCCAAGACATAGACATTAGACCATTCATGATGCCACGCAAAGTCGCTGGTAGGAGAGAACCCGCTGCCAGACCCGTTCGTACCATATCGGTTGTCGTTATCCGCGTTTCATCGTCTAAACGATAGACAGGCCAGCCATTTTTAAAGGCTAGAGCTGCTAATTTAGTATCTGGATTCATTGGACGGGGATTACCAACTATTTCTAAAAGTGGCAAATCCTCTGCACTGTCTGTATAAAAATAACTTTTTGATAAGTCAAGACCAAACTTTTCGGTTAGTTCTCGGGCAGCATGTGCTTTTCCTTCTCCCCAACAAGCAGGTTCAACTATATTTCCCGTAAATTTTCCGTCTTCAACTTCCATCCGCGTACACATGACGTGCGCAATTCCTAAATCGCGCGCAATCGGATTAACTTGATAAGGGGTCGCTGCCGAAACTATCGCTACAGTATGCCCCTTTATCATGTGCGCCGCGACCATGGCACGTGCTTCTGGAAAGATAGTTTCCGCCAAATGTTTGTGATAAACTTCCTCTCCAACCTCAATAAATACTTTTTCATCGACTCCGCGGACTCCTTTGGCACTCACTGCTGCCAAACCCGCAAAGTTTCCTTTTCCACGTGCATAGACTATGACGCCTGCAAATTGCGAAACAATTTCTTGTCGGCTCATTTTTCCACTCAACATACGAGATTGGAAAAATTCTTTTGCTGAAAATCCTTTAATCAAAGTCCTGTCAAGGTCGAAAAATGCCCCAATATGTGGACCAGATTCTCCTTTGATGATATCTTCTGTAATACCTTCTGTTTTACTCCCTGGTACGATATCTCGCTCAATAGGTACAATTGGAGAGGCGAGGAGGGGTTTGGCTAAAGTTATACCTTGTAGGTAGTTGATATTTACTCCAATCTCGTTGAGAGTATCGAAAAGGGCAGAAATAGCTTCTTTTTTTGCATCCTCTTTATGTGGAATGAGATTGCGGTGTTTTGCCAAACGTAAACCATTTTGCAAGAAAGAGGACGAAACCGACTCCATACGTTGAATACGTCCCTGCCAGTGCATTTCTTCGCCGGTAAAGAGGCAATTTTCTAAAAACTTCTTTTCGATGAAATAATCAGAGGTATCTTGATTTAAAAGTGTTTGTGTGACGACACGGTAAGCATCCGTATAGCTATGTAGAATAGCTGGCGCTATAAATAGATTATGCTTATTTAGGATTGCAGTAATATCTGTTTCTGGGTTCGTGAGAATTTTTTGCCAATTGGTAGATAGGAAATTTAAATTAGCTTCAATCTCTTCCGTAAATTGTATTTTACGAGAATAGAAAAATTCGAATTTGAATAAGTCCCGTAGGCTCATTATCTCTTTCCAAAATGCTAAAATGCGTTTTTTAGGTTCTAAATCTTTTACTTTGAGCAATGCTAACTCAATAAAAGCCCGTTGATACAAATGATGTACCGACATATTGGCGTAATAAGTTGCCTGCAAGTAATTATCTGGATTGATGATATATTTTGCATTGAGACTATCTCCTTTTTGTTGGAGAATGCCTGCGCGGAGGAGCAAGTTGAGCGCAGTTTGCACACTTTCACCTATAGCTTGACCTCTATCGACGAGTGCATCAGGTTTTTGATTTTCGATGAGTAGCATTAGTGAAGAAATATCACTCTCAATCGATCGCTTTGACAAAGAAAATTTACTCAACAGAGAAATACAAATCAAAGAAGTCGTCGTTACTGGCGTTACCTTATTGATACTATGTGATAATTCTAAGGCAAAATGAGAAATTCCGCCTTCTTCGTTTTTAGAAGTTTTGGAATTATAAATATTAACGGCGGCATTTTTATCAGTTGAAGCTACAGGCTCACCAAATCGTATAGAAATACGCCCGAATTTATCACCCATTTTCTGAATATAATTCATAAACCAAGCAAGACTTTCTTTTGTCTTCATCTTGCCGCGGCCTTCCTGTGTCATTTCTTTTACATCAGGAATCAAATCATAAACAATTGACACGGGAACGTATTTTACATCTGCCCGTGCTTCTACTTCTGCTTCTTTTATATATTTTAGAATACCCATTTTGGGCCAAACCAGCTTACCAGTCCGAGACCTAGTCCCTTCGATAGCCCACATAAAGTCACCCTTATCTTTAATCAAAGAGGCGATAAAATGGCGCAAAGCAGCTTTGTAAATTAAATTATCTTTGAAGGAGCGACGAATGAAAATCACCCCATTGTGTCGTCCCAGTTGTCCCAATCCCAAAAAATCCATATTAATACCCGCAAAAATATGTGGCAATGGCAAACCGTGGCGCACCAAGACAATCCCAAGTACAAACATGTCAATGTAGGTCTTGTGAGTCATGACGAAAGCAACGGGATGACGGCGGACAGTTTTAGCAAGTTTACGCAATTCGTCAGGATTGACGTCTATTGTTTTTTTGTAGCCACGCGAGAGGATATATTGTACCGCTTCTACTCCGACGATTTTTGCCAAAGGATGATGAACGGTATATAGTTCCTTGATATACTCTTCTGCTTTCTTCTGAACGGACTCAATTGGTTCATTGATTTCTACCGCTATCTCAGCCAATTTCTTTTGAAATCTCTTATCCTCAACAATCTTCTGCATAGTAGGTGGTGGTTTGTAAGCTCTCTTTTACTAGAGTTAGGAAAGTTAATCTTGTATCCTTTTTAAATTATGCCTCAAGAATACAAAAAACAGGGTAATTTGAAAACAAATTAATACTTTTTCTATTCATTTATAAAGCATCTTATTGTTTTATTCTATATTGTGGCGGAATTTTTGACTGATTATCAAATGTAACAAATATTTGGGTATTGCGTCTTAAGTAAAACACAAAGTATGATTTTTTGTTAGAATAGAGGAGAAATGATTGAAAATTTGGGAAGAATCAATAAATATGACGTATGAGTTCGATGGAGCAAGAAAATAAGAAAATAAAGAGACCATCTCTTTTTTGGTTAATAACTGAAGCAGGACGCGCTTTGGCTGAGACAGGTATCTCTTATCCTTATCGCAAATTTTTTGTAGATAATGAATGTGGAGATGGACATCCAATATTGGTTTTACCAGGATTTTTAGCGAGTGATATGTCTACTTCTTATCTGCGGAAATATTTAGATAATATGGGGTATGTATCTTATGGCTGGAACTTGGGGCGCAATTCAGGGCAGGAAGATGCACTATACGAATTAGAAAAAACTTTGGGTGATATTTATGAGAAGCACGGTAAAAAAGTAAGTATTATTGGTTGGAGTTTGGGAGGTGTATATGCACGCCAACTTTCAAAAATGCAGACAAATATGGTGCGTCAAGTTATTACTTTGGCTTCTCCATTTAGAGGTATCAGCGAGGCAAATAATGTGGCTTGGATTTACAATCTTATCACAGGAGGTAAACGCGTGGCAGATGTTGACCCGCAACTTTTAATTGACTTGCCGAAACCTACACCTGTCCCTACTACCTCTATTTATTCTAAACAAGATGGCGTGGTACCGTGGGAATATTGCATGGAAGAAGTGGAAGATTCTATTCACCAAAATATTGAAGTGCGTGGGAGTCATTTAGGTATGGCGAATAATCCGTCGGTTTTGAAAATTATTACCAATCGTTTGCAGTATAAGCGGGAAAATTGGGAATATTTTTACCCAGGGAATGTTGTGGAGGATTTATTTTTGTATCCTTCGTTTCGCTGAAAAGATAAGTCTTCGGATGAAGAATAAGGAAAAAGCTACTTTGAGATTAATTTTCAAAGTAGCTTTTTTTGTTGAATATTATTTCTTGAAAATCATTTACCTTTACGGAAAATGAGTCTAATAAAATTTGGTTCTTTGACAAATCCCCCTGTTGCACGGGACAATCACTGCTTGTACCGCAAACGTGGGGGGATTTGTCAAAGAACGTAAAATTTTAATTAGGTCTGTGCAGACCTAATTGAAAAATGAGAAAGCAAATGTCAAAGAATAAGAAAACTGTAAATATAAAAGGCGTCGCAATTTCTTTTGAAGAGATAGGAGAAGACAATTATATCTCGTTAAATGATATTGCCAAACAATCAGAAACTCGAACTGATGAGTTGATTAGAAGCTGGCTGCGGAATGGTGCGACTCTACAATTTATTCAAACTTGGGAAGAAATATCTAACCCTAATTTTAAATCCGTCCAAATGGACGGAATTAGATTACAGGCTACGGAGCGCAGTCAAAATATTAGTGTAAAAGCAATTGTTGAAAAGACTTCTGCCATAGGTTTGCGCTCCAAACGTGGGAAAGGCGGCGGTACTTATGCACATCAAGATATTGCGCTCAATTTTGCATATTGGTTGTCCCCTCCTTTCCAAGTTTACATGATTAAAGAATTTCAACGTTTGAAAAAATCGGAATTCGAACGTTTAGAAGCTAATCGAACTTGGCATATTTCTAAAATTACAGATTACGTGGACAATGCGCGAATTATGTTAGATACTATGCCTGGGCAATTACCCGAGAATAAGCGCGTCCAGGAGGAAGAATAAATTTTTAAACATCAGGATATTCTGATGCTTAGAGATTATGCAATGGATGTCAAAAATTCTCTACATTAGCCTTTTTCGTTGAAATTACTCTTACCTCTTATTCTTATTCCGTCCAAATGGACGGATTTAAAATTTTAAGAAATGACCAATCCAAAGTCCTCTTGGTGGCAAGACCCCACCGTTTTTAATATTGGACAAATACCGCCACACGCTAATTTTATTCCTTTTCCAAATTCAGAAAGTTATCAAAACGCACAAACGCGTACAGACTCTCCATTTCTTCATTCTCTCAATGGAAAATGGAAATTCAATTGGGTACCTTGTCCCGCCGACCGTCCAAAAGACTTTTATCAAAACGATTATAATGTAGAGAACTGGGATGAAATTTCCGTTCCATCCAATTGGGAAATGGAAGGTCATGGTATTCCTATTTATGTCAATGACCGTTATCCTTTTGAAAAAAATCCTCCGCATATTCCTGTAGACTATAATCCAGTCGGCTCTTACAAACGCAGTTTTAACATATCTGAAAATTGGAGGGATAAAGAGGTTTTCTTAATTTTTGAAGCTATAAAATCTGCCTCTTATTTTTGGTTAAATGGGCATTTTATCGGTTATAATCAAGATAGTAAAACACCAGTCGAGTTTAATATTACAGAATATCTAAAAGCTGGGGAAAATCAATTAGCAGTCGAAGTTTATCGTTGGTCGGATGCGTCTTATTTGGAATGTCAAGATATGTGGCGTCTGAGTGGCATGGAAAGAGAGGTTTATTTGCGAGCTGCGCCGAAGACTTATATTAGAGATTATTGGGTGAAGGCGGATTTGACGGAGGATTATCAGGATGGAATTTTGGAGGTAAATGTTGAAACAGTAGGAGAGGAGAGCGTTGAGGTTGAATGGGAGTTAAAGAATTATTTTCAAGAGGATAATATTTCAGTAAAGGGTAAAAATGGAGATAGCATCATTCTTTTTAAGCCCCAAAAGTGGACTGCCGAAACTCCAAATCTCTACACCTTATATATCACTCTAAAAGATGCAAAAGGTAAAATCCTTCAGTTCATCACTCAAAAAATAGGCTTCCGCAAAATAGAAATCAAAAATGCTCAATTCCATATCAACGGAAAACCTGTCACGATTAAAGGTATCAATCGGCACGAACACGATGAACATACCGGGCATATCATCACCGAAGAAAGTATGTTGAATGATATTCGATTGATGAAGCAGGCGAATATTAATGCGGTGCGCTGTAGTCACTATCCAAATGAGGCGCGCTGGTATGAATTGTGCGATGAATATGGATTTTATGTGATTGATGAAGCCAATATTGAGGCGCATGGAATGTATACTTCAGAAGAGAGTTTGGCAGATGACCCGCTTTGGGGAGCTGCTATTATGGATAGGACAAAACGGATGTTTGAGCGTACAAAAAATCATGCTTGCATCGTTACGTGGTCATTAGGAAATGAGGCGGAAAATGGGTGTAATTTTAGAGATACCTACAAATGGTTAAAAGAACGCGACCCTTCGCGGCCAGTGCAGTACGAACAATCTTTTGAGGAGGAAAATACGGATATAGTTTGTCCGATGTATCCGCCAATTACACATTTGGAGGCTTATGCTGCGAAAAGCCCTGAGCGACCTTTGATTATGTGTGAGTTTGCGCATGCGATGAATAATTCGGTGGGGAGTTTGGCGGATTATTGGGAAGTCATTGAGAAATATGATTGCCTGCAAGGTGGATTTGTGTGGGATTGGGTGGACCAAGGTTTGGCGGCAATATCAGAGAAGGGCGAAAAATACTGGAAATTTGGTGGTGATTATGGAGGGGCGGATGTGCCAAGTGATGATAATTTTTGTATCAATGGAATACTTTTTCCAGATAGAACACCGCATCCGAGTTATTTTGAGGTACAGCGCGTTTTTCAGAATGTGCGGTTTAAAATGCTGGACTTAGAGAAAGGTCTGTTAGAGATAAAGAATGATTTTGTATTTCGGGATTTGTCGAATTATGTGTTTGAATGGGAAATTTGGTGTGAAAGGAAAGTTTTGCAAAAAGGAAAATTCTCGGTGAACTTGCAAGGGCAAGAGACTTGTGAATATTTGTTTAGACGGAATAAAGTGGAGCAGGAAACGGAAGCCTGTTATTTGAATATTTCAGTCCGAACAATGGGGGAAGAGGTTTTTATTCCCGTGAGGTTTGAGGTGGCAAAAACGCAATTTTTAGTTAAGGAAAAAAGTAAAAAGGTAATTTATATAAAAGATGAAGGTGTAATTTCTAAATTAGAAAATGATGCCTTTATTGAATTGATTAGTAATGAAAGCCAATTACGTTTTGATAAGAAAACAGGTTTACTTTCTTCATTTAAAAGACAAAACAAGGAATATTTAGCAGCACCCATTTTACCTAGTTTTTGGCGCGCACCGAACGATAATGATTTTGGAAATGGAATGTCTGAACGTTGTGCGATTTGGCGAACAGCAAATCAAAATATGGTTTTAGAGTCTTTTGAATTTGATGAAGAAAAGAACCAAGTCAATACTGTTTTACATTTACCAAAAGCAGAGAGTAAGATTGAATTGACTTACTATTTCGTTCAAAATGGAAAATTGAGGATTGATGCGCACTTTACGCCGATGCGAGAGGATTTACCAGAATTACCAAGATTAGGTTTGTATCTGCAAATTCCGAAAGAGATGAATGAAATACAGTATTTCGGAAATGGACCACTCGAAAATTATCCTGACCGTAAGGCTGCCGTACAAATGGGTATTTACGAAAGTACAGCTCAAGAGCAATACGAACCCTATATTTCACCACAAGAAAATGGCGGAAAAACGGATATTCAATGGTTAAAACTAAAGGATAAAACGGGGAATTGTTTAACAATTAAAGGATTAAAACCGTTTTTTATGTCAGTTTTGCCTTATAGTCCCGAGGCTTTGACACGAGAAGAAAGAGGTAGTCTGCATACAATTGATATGCAAGAGGAAGATACCGTTTCGGTCTGCGTAGATTATTTACACATGGGAATTGGAGGCGAAAATTCTTGGGGCGCATTTCCTTTGGATAAATATCGGATAAAGGCGAAGTCGTATAAGTTTGGTTTTGTGATTTCGTGAGTAATTTTTCACCGCAAAAACGGAGAGACGCAGAGATAAAACTCCCCGCCTCTCCGTCTTTGCGGTGAAAAATTCTAATTAGCGCAATTTCGCCTTAGCAAATCCACCTAACATCTCCGCCATTTTCCCAAACTTCGCCATACGTTCATCTTTCGTCGCCCCGTCAGAATAACGCTTATACAACTGCTGTACGATAATCGCTGTTTTCCAATAAGCGAAAGCTTCATACCACCATATTTGGTCTGTATTAAAACCTGTCATTTCAGAATACTGCGCAATCATATCCACCTTATTGGGATAAGTTCCTTTAGGCAACATCTGAAACATATCAGGTACTGTTTGCTCTGGAAAATAAGCCAATAAACCACCAAAATCAATTAAAGCATCGCCGGTTGTGCACATATCCCAATCAAAAATTGCTGTAATTTTATCTGGATTGTTTGGTTGAAACTGACAATTATCAAATTTTAAATCATTGTGAATTAGAGATACTGCCTGTGGCTGAGGAATAGAAGATTTTAAAGCATCATAGACATCTTCCATATTTTGAACTTTCCAAGTTTTGGATAGATTCCAGCGTTTATTCCAACCACTTACTTGTCTTTCGGCAAAGCCTTCTGGTTTTCCTAATGCCTCTAAATCTGCTGCGGCAACATCTACTGAGTGTAAACTAGCAGTAGTTCTCAACAGGGCATCTGTCAAGCGTTTATGAATGTTTTCTTCTTTGGCAAAAGACTCTGGAAGTTCTCGACGAACTACCACTCCTTTGCATCTTTCCATCAACACAAACCGCGCTCCGACAATAGACTCGTCCTCACATAAATGATAAGCACGAGGCGCTTCCGGCAAGTATTTGTATAACTTTGACAAGACCCGATACTCCCGTTTCATATCATGCGCACCTGGAGCGATTTTTCCAAAAGGCGGACGACGTAAAACAAATTCCTTCTCTCCAAACTGAATCAAATAGGTCAAATTTGCATGACCACCATGAAACTGCTGGACAGCCATTTTTCCATCCAAGCCATCTAATTGGTCTTTTAGATAAGCTTCCAACTTATCCCAATCCAATTCTTCTCCTTTCCGAACAGCTTTTGTGTCTGACATTTTGATTTTTTTGCTTTAAAAGATAGAAACCAAAGGTAAGTTAAAAGAATCAAATTAGACAAAATTGTTTTTCTTTGAAAGCACCTTTTGTAAGACTTCTTTTATATTTATTAATTTGAAATAGTAACTTGCAATTTTTCCAAGCAAATCATATAATTTGAGTCTCTTAAAAAACATCTCACCGCTACGAAACGACCTAAAAAGCTATACAAAAAGCATTTTTAGGGCTGATTTGATAGCAGGATTAACGGTCGGTATTATGCTCATTCCACAAGGTATGGCTTATGCTGTCTTGGCAGGGTTGCCACCTATTTATGGACTTTACGGAGGCTTAATTCCTATCTTGCTATATGCTTTTTTTGGTACATCTCGTCAATTATCCATTGGACCAGTAGCTGTTTCTTCGATAGTTTTAGCAGAAGGAATTAGTCGTTTGGGAGTCGAACCTTTTTCTACTGAGTTCATTGGTTATGCCATTGCTGCAGGCTTACTTATTGGTTTATGTCAAATGATATTAGGCTTATTAAAAATGGGATTTTTAGTCAATTTTTTATCCCAACCAGTCATTGCAGGCTTCACTTCAGCTGCTGCATTTATCATTTTAGCATCCCAATTGAGTGATTTATTGGGCTTCATTATTCCGCGAGAGTTCAATCTGTTTGAGAAAATAGGATATGCTACTCAAAATTTTGGACAAACAAACTGGATATCTGTTGTCATGTGTACAGGCGCAATGGCTATTATGCTTCTTTTAAAAAAAATTAACAAGGCAATTCCTGGCGCTTTAATCGTTGTTATTTTGGGAACATTATTAAGCTATTTCTTAGATTTACCTGCCTATGACTTAAGGATTGTTGGACTAGTACCAGAGGGTTTACCTGCTTTTCAAATACCAGATATTAGTATAGAAACCCTTCAAAAGATATTTCCGACGGTTCTAACTGTAACGATTATTGGAATCATTGAAAGCATCGGAATAGCTAAGTCTATTGACGCTAAGCATCAAGATTACACCATAAAACCCAATCAAGAATTATTTGCCATTGGTATTTCAAAAATCGGCGGGGCATTTTTTCAATCCATGCCGACATCTGCAAGTTTTACCCGCTCAGCTATAAATAATGAGTCTGGTGCGAGAACGACTATAGCTTCTTTAGTGACTTTTTCGCTCATGGTATTGACCTTACTATTTCTTGTGCCTATTTTTTATTATTTACCTAAAGCTATTTTAGCTGCGATTATCCTTTTAGCAATTCGCAGTTTGATAGAATATGAAAAAGCAATAGACCTCTGGAAAAAACACCGTCGGGAGTTTATGTTGATGATGGCAACTTTTTTTACGACTTTGACTCTAGGTATAGAAGAAGGCGTAATTGCTGGTGTTATTTTGTCGATAGCGAATGTTTTGCATCGGAGTTCTGCACCGCATGTTGCCGTTTTAGGGATAGTTCCGGGGAAGACTTATTACCGAAGTATTGACCGTTTTGATAGTGCGAAACAAGAAAATAACGCTTTAATTATCCGTTTCGACAATCAGCTTTTCTTCATTAATGCTTCTTTCTTTAAAGACAGAGTAAAGGATTTAATTAATGAAGAGGAAAGACCTTTAAAGGTACTTATTTTAGATGCTAAAAGTATTCACCATATGGATAGTACAGGAATGGCTGCATTGCGCGATATTCATTTATTTTTAGAAGGGAAAGGGATTGCACTTTTTGTGTGTGGAGCTATTGGACCTGTACGTGATATTTTGAAGAGAGAGAAATTTATAGAAGAGTTAGGTGAAAATCGTTGGTTCTTATCTTTACGTGAAGGTATTGATTATTTTAAGGGGAATGATTAAGGAACGCGAGAAAAATAGATTCCTATGGAGCATTCTCTACGAAAATTGATGCAAATGCACAACTGGTGATGTATCAGTTGTCGTTTATGGGGTGATAGGAAAAGCAAATTACGACCTGAAATCCCGAATTAACGGTTTCGCGTATGTCAATCACTCCGCAGCTAATCCACGTTAGATTTGCTATTGTATATCAATGGTACAGGGAGTAAGTTTTTTGGTTAAAAAGCCAAATGTCTATTCTTGGGGCGAGCTATTAGGATATGGACTGCATGATTGATGGCGTTCATTTATAGTTCAATTTTGGTAGATTATAAGGCGAAAATATCTTTTTTTACATTGATATTTCTTGAATAGACAGTTTTTTAACCTCTAATGACTATAGGTGAACCATTTTGGACAAAAACGAACCGTACTTTGGAATGTATTATTTCAATACAAGTATGACCGATTTTGACCAAATTATGAATGCCTTCAGTTATGAGACAATCAACGGTATTTAGTTCTTTCTTGCTTCCATTCTTACTGTTTTATCTTCCAGTTGAGACGGAAGATAAAAAGTCTGTCTTCGATGACTATAGTATTGATAAAACCGAAGCCTCCGTCACCGTTTCTGCTCCATTCACTTGTCAGCCAAACTTTTACCACACTTATAACGGAGAGGTATTTGGCTTTCTGTTTGATGGTATTGTCGGTACATATAATACCGATAATACCGACCAAAGTGTAGTTCCTACATTTCAAGATGATTATGTGACCCACAAGTAAACACATTAGATTGTACGATTTCGGCAATTTTTCATGAACAGTATAATTTTCCTGCAAACGATGCCATTTATGGTTGGGATGGTAATTTCCAAGGTCAAAAAATGAACACAGGTGTTTATGTATTTTTTGTCGAAGTGGAAATGATTGACGGACGTGTATAAATTATAAAAAGAGATGTGACTCTGCTGAGGTAGTAAAATATATCGGAGGTTTTTATATATTGCAGGATAGAATTACTCTACTGCCTGAGTGATAGTTAATTAAATAATTCTGCGACAACTTATGCTGCAAAAGTTATTACTTTTTTTTAGTATTCTTTTCCTTTTTTCTCTTTCTGCAAATGCTCAAAGAGAAGACGCTGAATTTGTGCGATTAGGTGAAAAAGAAGGTATTTATCAAAGCATTATTTATGCATTGGTACAGGATAATACAGGTAATATTTGGGCAGCTACAGAGGAAGGAGTCCTACGATTCAATTCCCAAAAATCCTATATTTATAATAATCATCGGGGTTTGCCCGCTGATTTGCGTAATCGAGTGACAAGTATCACCGAGCTGAAGAATGGAGAATTAATTATCGGGACGGAAGAGACCGTATTACAATACGACTCTGACCGAGATGAATTTATATCTATTTTGCCTGAGCAAGAAAATTCACCAGAATTAGTGCGTTCTGTCGTAGAAGGGGAAAATGGAAATGTTTGGATTGGTGGATTTAACGGGTTATGGTCTTACAGTGAAAATGGTCAATTAAAGCAATATTTGTCTAAACAAAAAGTCTTGAGTTTGCTTTCCGATGAAGAGGTTTTACTTGTCGGAACAAATAAAGGATTAATAATTTTTGACCCGAGTAGTGGACAAAAAATCCCGCAAAAACTATCTGATTTTAATTATACAGTAAGAGATGTTTTTGCCTTTGGTGGTGGCTACTTAGTCGGTACGGAAAAAAATGGTTTATTCTCTCTCTCCGCTGATTTTTCAAATATAAAAAAGGTCAACATAAAGGGCTTCTCGTCTGAAAAATTTACAGTAAGTAAAATTTTGCCAGACGAAAAAGGAAATATCTATCTTGCGACGGACGGGGCGGGATTGCTCTATATTGACACCAATTTTAACCTGCTCAATGCTTATACAAATGACGTAAATGACCCGACTTCCATATCAGGAAACGGGATTTATGATTTGATTATTGGCAAAGAAAATATTCTTTGGGTGGCGACCTATGGTAATGGTTTGAATAAGTTAAAATTAGACGATAATCCGTTTGCTAAAATCACACACCGCATTAATGACCCCAATAGTATAGCTGAAAATTTTGTTCGCGCAGTCATTGAAGACAGCGAAGGCAACATGTGGTTTGGACGAAAGGAGGGGCTTAGTGTTCAGCTTGCAAGTTCGGGTGATTGGAAACACTTTACTTTACCTGTAAACGGCAGCCCTGTCCCTGTTTTATCCTTTGCCGAGGACGATGAATATATGTGGGTTGGTACCTATGGACGCGGTGCGTTCAAGCTCAAAAAGTCTGACTTTAGTTATAAACAATATTCACCAAACGGAGATGTTCGTATTCCTTTAGCCCATGTTTATGCCTTGTCCAAAGACAAGGAAGGTAATATTTGGCTGGGAGGTATTCGAGAAGATTTACAGAAAATCACAACTACAGGCGAGGTGGAGTCTTTTCCTTTGAGTCAGATACGTAGCATTATTCCAAGTAGTCGCGGCGGTATTTGGGTTGGGGGGAAAAAAGGAGTTTATCATATCTTAGACGATGAAATTGAAACTGTGAAAGGTGTCGAGTCAGGAGAAAATGGCTGGACTTATACTACAGTTACTGCCTTAGGCGAGCAAAAAAATGGGCACCCTGCAGTGGCTACAAATGGAGGCGGCTTATTACTTTACAACGAGGAAAAGCAGAAATACGAAAGTTTTAATCTAACCAATGGTTTACCTTCTGATGTTGTTCAAGGACTACTTTTTGACCGCGAACGCAATGATATGTGGTTGAGTACAGTACGTGGACTTGTGCAAATAAAAGAGAGTAGTGGTGCCCGTGAGATTAAAGTTTTTGACCGTAATGACGGCTTAGCAAGTACTGAATTTAACTTCGGAAGTTTCGCAAAATTATCGGACGGACGTTTGGTTTTCGGCGGGACGGAAGGGGTGACAATCTTTCATCCGAAAGATATTAAAGCTCAGCGTGAAGTACCACGAATCGTCTTAGAAGATTTTAAAGTACTGAATGATGAAAAAGCTGAAATTAATCTAAATTCTAAAAAGAAGATTCAATTAAGCTATCAACAAAATGCCCTTAATATCAGCTACGCAGGTATCCTGCACAGCGGCGCGGATAAGGTTTTGTATTCGTGGAAAATGGAAGGATTAAACGAGGTGTGGACAGAACCTGAGAATGGAACAAGCGTAAATTTTACCAATCTCTCCCCAGGTGATTATGTATTTAAAGTCAGAGCAGCCAATCGCGATGGCGTTTATAGTAGTCCCATTTCTCTCCCTTTTGAAGTAAAAGCGCCTTGGTATGCGACGCCGCTTGCTTATTTTATTTACTTTTTGTTGGTTGCCGGTTTGATTTCAGGTTTGATTTATGTGTCAAATATTATGATAAAAAAGAAGAATGCCGATGAGCAAATTTCTTTTTTCAATAACATCACACATGAATTAAAAACACCGTTGACGATACTCCTTTCTGATTTAGAAAATTCCTCTGAAAAGGGAGAAAGTGCGAACTCCGACCGCAAGGTTAAGAGTACAGTCAAACGTCTAAATACTCTTTTCGACCAATTGCTTAATTTTAACAAAGTCACCTCTGGACATTATCAAGCTGGCGAAGTCAAAGCCATCGAACTTAGTGATTATTTGAAAAGACTTATCGGTAACTTTCAACCGCTATTAGACAAGAAAAATATCGAGGTCAAAATCGAAAATAGCTGGCAAGAGGATTACTTTTATTACGATAAAACTGCCTTGGATAAGATTTGCTATAATTTGATTTCTAATGCTGTCAAATACTCAAAGCAAGACGGCGAAATCACAGTCGAAATACATCCTAAAAATCAAAACGAACTCCAACTTACCGTGGCGGACAAAGGAATCGGTATACCTGAAGACCAGCAAAAATCTATTCTCAAAAGATTTTACCGGGGGCGTAATGCCATAAACAGTCAATTACCTGGCACAGGTCTCGGCTTGATGATTGTGAAAAATCTAACCGAACGAGATAAAGGAAGTATCAATTTTGAGAGTATAGAAGGGGAGGGGACCACTTTTACGTTGCTGCTGCACAATAAACCAGAAGCATTTCAAGCGAAGCCAGAAGAAGTAATTGCCGTTAAAAAAGGACAGGAAAAGGAAAAAACTGTCGAATTCAGCGACGCGAAAATTCTCATTGTCGAAGACAACAATGAACTCCGTAAGAGTTTGGCGGAACGATTAGGTGTCCATTTTCAAGTATTTGAAGCAGCAAACGGACGCGAAGGTTTAGAAAAAGCGGGTGAACTTTTCCCCGACCTCATTTTGACCGATATGATAATGCCCGAAATGGACGGAATGGAAATGTGTCGCGCACTCAAAGATAATATTAACATGAATCACATTCCGGTTTTCATGATGACGGTACTAAACAGTACCCAAAATAAAATTGAAAGTGTAGAAGAAGGCATTGCCGCTTACATGGAAAAACCGTTAAATTTTCCATTCTTGTTAGCTAAAATTACTGCGACACTTGCTCGACAAAGAAAACTGCGAGAACGCTACTTGCGTCAAACGGAGGTTAAAACAGCCGCCAAATTCCGTAATGAACGTGATGCAGAATTTATCGATGATTTAGAAAAATTTGTCTTAGAAAAAGTCAGAGAAGAGAGTTTAAGTGTACATGATTTGTGTCGTCAGGTTGGAATGTCGCGCACAGCACTCTACATGAAATTGAAGAATATGGTAGATTTATCGCCGCAGAATTTCATTATTCACACACGACTAAAATATGCGCGACAACTATTGACTAAAGGAGATTCTAATGTCAAAGAAGTCGCTTATGAGGTAGGATTTTCTAACCCTAAATACTTTAGTACTTCGTTTAAAAAATTGTTTGGGATGTCGCCGACTACTTTTTTGAAGAGTTTGAAGGATTAAACTTGAGAGGTAATTTTTGATTAGAGGTTTTCAAAGTTTGCTTTAACTAAACGCCAACACGATGAAAACTGTGGGTTAGTAATTTTTTCTGTCTATTTGTTTAAATATTAGGGGTCAGGCTGCTTTAGCTTGTACATTAGTTGTGTAAGTTAGAGCAGTCTGACCCCTGACCCCTTTCATAACATAACTTCAGAAATAACCCAACCCACAGTTTTCACCGTAGAGCCAACTAAACTATACTGATTTAATTATGAACAAGTTAGAAAGGAAATCTAACGTCTAACGTCTTAAATCTAAAATCTCTATTAAATATCTACTCTTCTTCATCCTTTCGCAGAACTTCCTCCAAGCCAAATTTCGCTACCGCCGTAAATTCTTCTGCACCGCGCAACAACTTCTCAAAAGCCCATTTGCGACCATTTTCAATTAAAGTAGCCTCTTCTTTCTTTAGTCGATTAAACTCTTTCAGAAAGTAAACTTGGAACTCCGGTTCGAGCCAATAAGCAAAGGAAAGAGCAATTTCTACATGTGCGAAAGTGCCCGCACCGTATCGTCCTGCGCGGCTAATAATACCGACCATTTGTCATTTCAGTATAGCTTTTTATGGAAGGATTAAAACGCGGTTTAGTGGCTTCTAATCTAAAAGCGTCCATTTGGTCGCTTTTAAAATCAGGGTTGTGCGCCTTCTCCCAAGCCGTTAAAAAGAGTAGTGTTCGTTGGTTTTTAAGCCAGTTGCGTATCAGGTCTTTGGCGGGTTGTCCGCTTTCACTTTTAGCAATATCTGTGAGGCTGATGTAATCATCTTCGCCCACAGTCTTCATTTTGACAGAAATACCTAAAACTTCAATTTGCTGCTTTTTCATAGTCTTCATCTATTTTTGAAGTCCGAAAGGTACAAAAAACGCAGGAAAAAAGAGTTTATTTTAAAAGCGACCATTTGGACGCTTTTAAAATAAAAACTAAGAGCTTTTCTTTTCAAATCGCTTATTTCACCATCTCAAACTCATCAAATACCTCCCCCGTAAAAGAATTAATTCCCACTAATTTCATTTTTTTACCTTCTATTTCAATGACCGAAAAAGAACCTACGTGCTCGGAATGTGCGACGATACTTCCATCTGTGCAGTTTTTCTCGTCGGTGTGGTCGGGCTTCCACTTTTTGTTGAGCTTTCCTCCTGCGCCGATAGTCACAGACACAAAAGCATTATCCAAATCTTTATAGGTATCATGCCCATTTTCGACAGCCACATTTCCGAAACCATCATAAGGTTTCAGACGCTCATAAGTATGCGCATGACCGTTTAAAACCAAATCAACATTGTAGTCAGCAAAGACTTCATACAATTTAACCACATGTTCGTAGTCTTTTTTATAGGTACAACTCTTACCATTATGGTGGAGGTAAACGATTATCCAATCATATTTTCCTTTTGCTAACTCCAATTTATTTTTTAGCCAAGCTGTCTGATTGTCCAAATCATAAAAACTCCCATCTCGAGAGTCCAAACCTACAAAATAAGCGTTACTATATTCAAAATCAAAATAATGCTCATTGTTAGGTAAGCGCCATTCCTTCTCAAAATTTTTGTCAGGCGTAGTCAACCAATCATGGTTACCCAATACTGGATAAAAAGGAATATTCTTAAATACTTTTTCGAACGGTTGAAAAAGATGCTCGTCATATACTTTACTTTCTCCTTTTGGATAGACAATGTCACCTAAGCCTAATCCAAAATCTGGTCGTACTGCTAATTGGTCGATTTGGTCAGCAGCTTTTCCTGCAAAACTGTGTCGTTTCTTTGCACCAATATCACCCAATGCGTAAAAAGAAAATTTCTCCCCTTTCTTCTCAGGAGCAGTTACAAAGTAGTAGTTTTTTCCGCTTGCTAATTTCTTGCCGTTGGAAAAAATCTCGTATTCATATTTCGTATTTGGCGCAAGTCCTTTTATCACTACTTCGTTCAGCATTTGTCCTGCATGAGGTATCAGGTTTCCTTTTTGCGTTTCAACTTTTTTTACCTCTTTTTTCCAAAAGAATAAAAACCTTTTCTCAACGGTATAAGAATATTCAACGCTGCATTCTTGTACCGCGGCATCGGTTTTCCACATGACGGACACGCTGTCAGCCCAAGCTGCTTGCAAATACGGCTGGCGGATTAACTCTTGTCCTTGTAAGTGAAGAGTTATGAGTAGGAAAAAAATGGTGAATATTTTAGTCACGATAGTTATTTTTGATAGTTAGATTTATGATAGAGACTGTTTTTGAGTCATACAAATTCTATTCATGATAGTATGTTGTAAAAATAGGGAAGGTGCGTTAATTTTAGGTTTGATAATTGTCAGAATGGGTAGTTTTGTTAGCAAAATGTGATTTTTTCAATGGAGATGATAAACTCGAAAGAAAACAATCTTCATCGAATTCATTATTTGAATATGAATAAAAAAACACGAATGATAACTTAATCTCATCCGTGTTTTTTTTGCAAAATAATTTCTAAGGTATTTTGCCAGACCTTAGAAAATGGTTTTACTACAATTTATAAACGCGTTGTACATTCTCTCCAATCTGGATAAAATAAACCCCACTCTTAGTATTACCAAAATCTAAACGAGAATTATCTTCTGTTTTCGAAAAGTCAATCTGTTGCGAGACATCCCTACCTAATACATCAAAAACTTTAACTTCTGCCTTAGCTTGTTTTATAAAGAGTGTTTTTGCAAAAGGATTTGGATATACATTTTCGGCAAAATTATTATTGACATTATGTAATAATACAACATTAAAGAAAGCAGTCTTTCCGTCAAAGTCTGTCTGGCTGAGGCGGTAATAATTATTACCGTTACGAGGCTTTTTATCTGCAAAATTATATTCTATTAATTCTTCCGAATCACCGGCACCGTCTACTTTTGCCAAAAAATCCCAAGTTCTTCCGTCTGTAGATTTTTCTAAAGTAAAATAATCATTATTAAATTCAGAGACAGTTGCCCAAGTTAATTCGTTGGTAAGCGGACGAATAGTTTTGCCCGAAAAAGTCATTAATTCAACAGGCAATACGACCATTCTTTCTAATGCACCATAATCAGGAGTAGCATCACGCATATTACCTATATTATCATCAATAGGGGCAGTACCGTCAGCCTTATCAATGGCGTAAGACAACTCCTGTAATGTGAAATCAAAATTAGCAGCATCAGTAAAGAGCGGGTCTTGATTTTCCGTATTTACATCAATAGCATCAACGTCTGGGTCGAGAATACCGAAAATCAAATTATTCTTTATCGTCAAATCATCACTATCTGAGTTTATGCTAATAGCAAAACCGCCCCATTCTGTGTCTGCCCAGCTGATATTGTTGCGTATGATAGCCATGTCTGTATATTGTAGACTAATACCTATATTTTTTCCTTTTTCCGAATAACCATTGCGATAGCAGGTATTATTGATAATGCGAAAACGCTCGCCGTAATTACTATGTATCCCACTAAATCCATTACGATAACAAATGTTGTTTTCGATATTAAACCAACCGTGCGTCCAGCCGTGGGCAGAGTCATTGCGCTGCATGGATATACCTTTACCTTCGTCGATGTGCGGTACGATAAAGGTTTTACTGGCGTTCCATGAATAAACCTCATTGTAGTTGTGATGAACTATATTTTTTTCAATACGACACTTGATGCCGTTACCTGTTGTTTCACTATTTGTACTATCAAAAACAAGACCGTGCGTCCCTACAGGAGAACGCCGAGAACAGTGAGCCACTTCGTTACCGATGACATCTACGTACCCGCAATCTTGTACGCGTAGGCCGGTACCTGGCATATGATGCACATTATTTCCGATTACCTCAATGTGAGAAGAGGCTTGAACTAATAGTCCTTTAGTATTGAAGTAATCAGGACGTTCATAATCAGAAAGTACAGGATAAGTCTCCGTTTCTATTTCAGAAATCGGTCGGGTTCGGTCTTCACGCCAAAGGGTTTCTGTAGAGCCATCGAGCCTATAGGCGAATTGCCACCACAGAGCGCTGTCAACGGGAATATTATCTACTTCTCCAAATACCTCAAATCCTTCTATGCGCACATGAGAACTCGTTCTGACCTGAAAAATCTGCCGCCCGTTACCTTTAAATATCGGTTTTTCATCTTGATAAGGTTTGAAGGTAAACCATTGACTATTAGAACCTTCCAGATTACTAATTTTGACGGTAGTTTCGTTACTATAGTAAATCTTAGCAGGGTAGCTCGCATTGGCATATGTACCTCCACGGACGAAACAGGTGTCGCTGGGCTGCATCGCATTGTCTGCGGCATATGTGACGGTAGCGAAGCAATCTGTCGGTGTAGTACCATGTCCTGGAGCATCAGTGCCTGTTGGACTGACGTACCAAGAATTTTGTGCGAAGAGTAGGGGAGTCGAAAAAAGTAAGATTAAGGAAATAATTAGTTTCATATTAAAAATGATATTTTTGCTGTGTCCTCAAAAGAGGGTTACGCTGAAATCTATTTTGATATTTTACAGTAACAGTAGGGAGGGAGTGCGGATGTTAATTTCGAGAAATAGAATGTCTTTTCTTACAGATAGAGATAAGTTGTTAGACACTCAAAAAAAAATAATTTAATTGTGTCTAACAACTTATGATCGTGTGAATAGATTAAGATTTTCTATTTTTAGAACAGATTTATTTAGTAAACCACTACACGACTCACTTCGCCGTCTAACTGATTACGCAACAAATACACCCCGGTCGGCAATCCTTTTAAAGAAAGCAAAACTTGTCCGGATGCATACCGTTTTACG
>CALDUB010000103.1 GCA_937923465.1 uncultured Saprospiraceae bacterium | reverse complement strand
CAAATGTATAATTTAGGCAAGGAAATTTATACGGCTGATAAGCAATGGTTAGAGATTTTATCATTAACTGATGATTTTGCGGGAGATGACCTAAGTCTCTTAAAACGAGATGATTATGAAACTATTGGCAACGCTTACTTTGAAACAGATGCTTTTAGAAATGCACTTCGTTGTTTTGAAAAGGTTCATTTTTTTGACCCATTTAACCCTGAGTCTTTTAAGAAAATAGCGAAAACGTATGAGGCTTTAGGCAATTTACGCGATGCTGAAATTGCTTATAATAATGCATTAGAGATATTCCCAAATGATGCAATGGCTCATATTAAAATGAGTTTTGTGAAGCGTGGAATGCGAAAAATGGGAGATGCCCGACAACATTTTGCACGCGCGGTAGAACTTAATCCAAAGAGTCCACATATTAATTATTTTGCGGCTAAGTTTTTGCTTGAAAATAATCAA
Organism: uncultured Saprospiraceae bacterium; assembly: GCA_937923465.1. Classification (GTDB taxonomy): domain Bacteria; phylum Bacteroidota; class Bacteroidia; order Chitinophagales; family Saprospiraceae; genus JAHDCG01. Next base: position 4,605 of record CALDUB010000103.1, on the reverse strand, counting down.
TATGAGAAAGCAATAGAATTTATAGCCGTATCAAAAGAGGGGGGAGGAGAACAGCTTTTTTCTGATTTTTTAGAATTGGAAAAGGCAATAAAAATTAAAAACAATGGTTTTTATGAAGGCTAAAATAGCCCTTCTAATAAACTAACAAACGACACTTCATGAAAAATACTTTTATTCTCGGATTTTTCCTTTTTGCATTCAGTTCAATAACAGCCCAAGATTATTCCTACGTCAGCGACCGCATTTTTGACGGACCAGAAAGCTTTTTTGGTTATGACTTTAAACCTTCTGTCATGGAGGTTCCAAATGAGTCTAAAGACGAAATTGACCCAGGAGATTATTCTTTTGGCGTTACTTCTCGCAATTTGTACGTGGAAGGAGAGGGTATTCGTGGTGTTTATTCGATGAATAATATCGGACCAACAGAATACGGTTACAAAATCGCGACTATGAATACCCGTGATGCGCGTATTCAAGGGCATTTAAAAATTATTTTGAATCGTCGCGGTCAAGTCAATGCACTTATCTTTCGCAGGTCTCAAAAAGACCCAGAAATTATCTTTACGCTACCAGAAATTGATGAAGATATGAATGAAGCGGAAACGGAGTACTTCACAGATTTGCGTGAAATGGAAATCGAGAGTGCGGATAGTATTTGGGGAACGACAATTTACCCATTTTTACGTATTCATCAGCAGTCTGCTATCCAAGAACGCTTGTTTGATTACGATAGTACATTTATTAATTTTGAGGAAGTAGTTACGATAGAAGAGAAGGTAAAAAAAGTGAAGGCAGCTAAGAAAAAGAAGAAGAAAAAAACAGACGAAGAAGAAATGGAAGAGCTTGATATTGAGGATGTTGCAGCAGAAATGCCGAAAGATAGCGTGGACATCAAACTCAAGATTACAAAGACTTATTTTCTTAATCTTCAACAACTCGTTCGCTATCAAGATGAAACGGAAAAAATGGAAATGGAACGCTATGAAATTACTAAAGTAAACGAGCGCGAAGACGAAACGGCGAAAGGAAATGAGGAACGTTTTCAGATAGAATTTACGACTAAAAAGGGAGTGCCAGTTTATCTTTATTTGAATGAAAACCGTCAAGTGAGTTCCGTAGAAATAGCAGATAAGTTGTATTTGATGCGGGGCTTTTAATCTAAATATGAAATATGAATGTTGCGCGTTTTTAATTTTTGAGAAATAATGTCAACCGAAAGCGCAACTTGCCTGTTTTAATAACGTTTTCTCTAAAAATCGTAATTCGTAATTCGTAAAATCGTACTTCAATATGGCAGGTATTCTCGAACTCGTAGGCAGCACACCTTTGGTCGAAATTGATAAACTCAATCCGCACTCGCACGTCAAAATCTATGGAAAATTAGAAGGACAAAACCCTGGTGGTAGTGTCAAAGACCGTGCTGCATATAGCATGATTAGAGGTGCACTTGACCGAGGAGAATTGAAAGGTGGTATGCGTCTAGTCGAAGCGACAAGCGGTAATACGGGGATTGCTTTGGCGATGATTGCAGCGCAGTTTGATATTCCGATTACGCTCATCATGCCCGAAAATGCAACCAAAGAGCGTGTGCAAACTATGCAATCTTATGGAGCAGAAGTTGTCCTCACGCCCGCAGCTAAAACGATAGAATATAGTCGTGAATACGCAGATTCATTGGTGGAAAAAGGCGGCTACTTAATGCTCAATCAATTTGCCAATCCAGATAATTGGAAAGCACATTACCGCACAACTGGACCAGAAATTTGGCAAGCGACCAAAGGAAAAGTAACGCATTTTGTATCTTCAATGGGAACAACAGGTACTATAATGGGGACTTCTCGTTATCTCAAAGAGCAAAACGAAAATATCCAAATCGTAGGTGTTCAACCGACTGCTGGCTCTCGTATTCCGGGCATCAGACGTTGGTCTCCAGAGTTTTTACCGAAGATATTTGAACCAGAACGTGTTGACCAGATAATTGATGTATCGCAATTAGAAGCGACGCAAAATATGCAACGCTTAGCAAAAGAAGAAAGTATCTTTGGAGGTATGAGTAGCGGAGGCGCAGTGACTGCTGCATTGAAGTTAGCAGAAACCTTGGAAGAAAATGCCGTTGTCGTTTGTATTATCTGCGATAGAGGAGATAGATACCTAAGTTCTGGAATTTTTGGGATATAATGTACCGTAATTTCGAACCTCTGTACATATATATAAAATATTGATATTCAGGGCTTTAGAAAGCGCCTGAATCCGAAAAATAAACAAGAACGACCGTTTACCTTAAATTTACGACCGTTCCCGAAAACTGCTTATTTTGAGTGAAATTACCGCCTATCTTTGCATCGTGTAGTTTTCTCATAGTATGTTTAGTGCTCCTTCATCTCTATTGATTTGTTAAGAATTTATTCTTTTTGAGTCGTTTTGGTGCAGGAGTATTTTTTTGCTCAAGAGTGTAATTTCACCGCACCATACGGTCAAGAAAGACGGAGAGTCGGAGAGAGCTGGAGAGCTTCAAAACATTATGATATGAATAAATCTAAATACGAAAAGAGAGAAAGACGCGGCAAAATCATGTTTGCTATTTCTATCATTTTACCTTTGCTCATTCTATTCCTTTATTTATCTCCTTATTCTGCCTTCGATATTTTCCAATATTTCTTCAAATAACGCACGCACTCTACAACTTTTCAACTCTACAACTTTTTCAAAACCATCGCGTGATGCGGAATATCATCTTCTAAATATTCTTCCCCTACAGGTTTAAAACCTAACTTTTCGTACCATTTTAAAAGATAGCATTGTGCTGATATTTTAATGGTCTTATCTCCCCATAGTTCGTGACAATAAGCTACGGATTTTTCTATTAATTCATTTCCTAAGCCTTGGCCCCGCACACTTGGCGAACTGACCACTCGCCCAATCGAAGGATAGTCATCATAAGAGAGTCCCTGCGGTACTAAACGCGTATAGGTGACTAGTTTGTCATCTTGATAGCCTACGACGTGGTACGAGTCGTAATCACGCCCGTCAGCATCCAAATAGGGACAATATTGTTCGACTACAAATACTTCTTGGCGCAATGCCATTATTTCGTACAATTGCTTAGTTGAAAGCTCAGAAAACGAAAGGCAAGAATATTTAATCATAAGTTTTTTTTGCAAATATCAGTATATTTAGACCGAAGCAATCAAACTTTTGTTACTTCTTTGTAAACTTGTGAAAGAAAGATAAAATCGTTCGTTTATTAATCTAAATTTGAAATCTGTAAGTAATACAATGTATATATTGAATATTTATATGTTTTTAACAATTGCTATGTTTGTAACTGTGTAGTAAGCTGATTATCAATGAATTTAATGTTGATAACATATTTAAATTAAATAATTATGAAAATTAATCTACGCCTTTTACGCATTGCAGCTATATCGGGCTTATTGGCAGTTGCCATTGGCGCTTTCGCAGCACATGGATTAAAAGCGGTTATTTCTCCTGAACGCATTGCGATATTCAAGACAGGTGTACAATACCAATATTATCATACTTTTGCGCTAGCGATAACGGCTATTTTAGGAGCATATTTGCCTGCCAAATTTTTAAAATATGCAGGTTGGAGTTTTCTAATCGGTATCTTTCTATTTTCGGGTTCGCTGTACCTCTTGGCTTGTCGAGATGTATTAGGCATTGACTCCTGGAAATTTTTAGGACCATTGACACCAATTGGCGGCGTCTTTTTCATTATCGGCTGGGCAATGCTTTTTATGGCGACATTTAAGAAGGATTAGGAGAGAGAAGCATTACAACTTTACGGTAGTGGATGGAAAGGGTGGATACTCACGTGGTGACTCAAAGTCACCTTGCGAGTAGAAGGGATGTCTCAATCATTTTCACCCACTACCCAACTTTACAACCATTACAACCATTACAACTTTACAACCTTTAAAACATGACATATAAAGATTATAAATCTCACATGCAAAAGTTAGCAGATGTAGAATACAGCATCGGCATTTTGAGTTGGGATAAAGAAGTGAATTTACCCAAAAAAGGAGCTGCATTTCGTTCGCGTCAAGTGGCTACTTTAGCAGGTATTGCGCACACTCTTTTTACAGATAAATCATTTGGAGAGACATTGAAAGTCTTAGATGAGAACAAAAAGGATTTGACGCCAGGCGAGGCAAAAAACGTTGCTTTGACCCGTAAAGACTACGAACGCAGTTCAAAATTTAGTGAAGAGTTTGTGATGCGTAGCTCTCAGATTACTTCTGAAACTTATCATGCTTGGTTAAAGGCGCGGGAAGCCAACGATTACTCATTGTATGAAGAAGCATTGGGCAAAATGGTCGAAATCAAGCGCGAAATGGCTGAAATTATTGGCTATGAAGGACATCCTTATGATGCGCTTTTGGATGAATTTGAACCAGGTTATACTTCTGCTCAATTGGACACACTTTTTGCAGATGTAAAAGCGAAATTGGTCAAATTTGCCGCTAATATCCGCAGCAAAAAACAAGTTTCTAATGCCTTCGTTTTTCAGCATTTTGACAAAGATGAACAATGGGAATTAGGTTTGGATTTGTTGGCTAAAATGGGCTATGATTTTGATGC